>JAIWAJ010000065.1:0-7881 GCA_048634435.1 Methanosarcinales archaeon | reverse complement strand
CACATAGGATGCAAAATATTCGAGACCTTCGGCAGCTGCGTCATGCCCCGCGAAGGCATATTCACAAAAGTCCTGAAAGGCGGAACAATAAAACAAGGCGACATTCTGGAAACACTCTAACCAAACACAGACAAAGTACATGTCCACATAACTGGACACATGTCCAAAAAAATGGACACTAAAAAGACACGCATAAAACCTATACAAATGACTCCCAAAAAAACAGGAAAACCCTGCTACAACTCACCCAAAAAACAATCACACAAACAACCTTAAACCCCTCTCATTCTCACCCGGAAACATCACTCAACCAAACCCACCCTTAAAGGCCCAGAAAGCCGCAGCAATTGGCATCAAAAAATCCGTCAAAAACATAGCCACCTGATTACTGAACCTGTAAACAAGATAAGACAAACTAAAAGAATTAAAAAACCCAAGCCCGTGAAGCGAAATTCCAAGCGCAACCACAGCAAGCCCAACCACCGCAATATGCGGACGGGAAAGAACCATAAGCCCGCCAACAGCAAAAAAAATCAGCGCATGCGCAACAAGAACCGGATAACTGAAAATAAAATTCATCCCGACAGCACTAAACTTAACATAGCCGACATAAACAAACACAGCGCCAAGCAACAACTCAATAGCGCGCCCGTTCACAAGCGAACCCAGGCTGAAATACATAAAACAATATTAAACATCCACAAATATCAAACTATCGCAAAAAACAATTAAAGATAAACCCCCAAAAGACAAGACATGCCAAAAACCTACAAAGAGATAAACGAAAAAATAAAAAAAGGACAGGCAGTCGTAGTCACAGCCGAAGAAATCATAGACATAGTAGAAAAAGAAGGCATTGATGAAGCATACAAAAAAATAGACGTGGTAACAACCGCAACCTTCGGCGCAATGTGCTCATCCGGCTGCTTCCTCAACTTCGGCCACTCAAAACCAAAAATAAGAATGACCGAAGCATGGCTAAACGACGTGCGCATATACGCAAGTCTAGCAGCAGTAGACGCATACCTCGGCGCAACAGAACTGCAGCACAACGACCCTGAAAACAGATACTTCCCAGGCAAATTCAGATACGGCGGAGGGCACGTAATAGAAGACCTCATCAGCGGCAAAGACATACAGCTGTTTGCCCTGTCATACGGAACAGACGAATACCCGAAAAAAGAACTAAGAACAACAATAAACATAAACAGCCTCAACCAGGCAATAATGGTAAACCCGAGAAACTGCTACCAGAACTACAACGTAGCGCTAAACGCGCACAAAAAAAGAACCATATACACCTACATGGGACAATTAAAACCCAACATGGAAAACGCAGTCTACTCATCAGCAGGCCAGCTAAGCCCCCTCCTGAACGACCCCACATACAGAACAATTGGAATCGGCACAAAAGTGTGGCTCGCAGGCGCACATGGCCACATATACGCGCAAGGCACCCAGCACACAAGCAGCTGCGCAAGAACAAAAAACAAAGTCCCAAAAGAGGGCGCAGCCACGCTGGCACTGACAGCAGACATGAAACAAATGGATCCGGAATTCGTACGCGGAGCAAGCATCCCCGGCTACGGCGCAAGCCTTGCCCTCGGCATAGGCATCGCAATACCAATACTGGACAAAGAAATCCTAAAAAGCACCGCCGTAAAAGACGAAGACATATACGCCCCGGTCATAGACTACAGCAAAGACTACCCCGAAAGAAAATCCCGCATAATAAAAAAAGTCACCTACAAAGAACTAAAATCAGGAAAAATCACAATAAACAACAAGCACGTAAAAACAAGCTCAATGTCAAGCTACCCGAAAGCGCGAAAAATCGCGGCAATACTAAAAAAAGAAATACAGGAAGGCAAATTCCTCCTGAACGAGCCCTTTGAAAAACTGCCGCCAAAACAATCATTCATGCAATTAGAAATCAGAGGCCATGAAAATGAATAAAAAATACCAGTTCCGCTACTCAAAAAAGACAGTAAAAGAACCAATAATCTATCATATCATAAAACATTACAATGTAATACCAAACATCCTCCGCGCAAACATCACAGAAAAGCAGGAAGGTTTCATGATAGTGGAATTAGAGGGAAAAGAAAAAAACATCACAGAATCAATCAACTACCTGAAATCCCTCGGCGTAAAAGTAAAGACATTCAAGACAGGCACACAGCTAAACAAAAACAAATGCACACAATGCAGCCTTTGCGTGGCGCACTGCCCAACAGGCGCCCTGCACATCCCGGACAGAAAAACAATGGAAATAGAATTCGACTCAGACAAATGCATCGAATGCAGAGCCTGCATATCCATCTGCCCGTACAGGGCAATTGATGATCTAAATGGAAACCAGAACACTGACCTATAAAACAAGCAGACTCAAAGTCATGGCTGACAGCAAAGAAATAATCAGCACAGTCAGAAAAGAACTCATAACCCAAAGAACACTAATAGAAAACTACGCAGGCAAAGAATTCCTGGATTCACTGGCACCGGTCAGAATTAAAAAAGGCGCCCCGAAAATAATAAAAGAAATGGCACTGGGCGCAAAAATCGCAAACATCGGCCCCATGGCAGCAGTTGCAGGCACATTGGCGGAATTCACAGCAAAAAAAGCAATAGCGCTCCACAAACCACAAACACTCATAGTAGAAAACGGCGGCGACATCTATGCATACACAAAAAGAAAAATAAACATCGGCTTATTCTCCGGGCAAAACAAACTAAAAGACAAACTCTGCTTCCAGTTAACTGGCGCAAACACCCCCATCTCCATCTGCTCATCATCATCAAAAATGGGGCACTCCCTAAGCTTCGGAAAATGCGATTTGGCAGTAATCTTCTCAAAAAAAGCAAGTGTGGCAGACGCGCTCGCAACAGCATCAGCAAACAGGGTAAAAACCGAAAAAGACATTAAAGAAACCCTCGGTTGGCTCAAAAAAAAGAAATATTTTGAGGGCGCAATAATAATCCTAAACCAGAAAATAGGCCTGATAGGAAACATCCCCAGACTGGCAAAAAACCAGGACCCAACCATCGAAACCAAAATCACCAGATTATAAAACGAAAGAAATAATTCTCATCCTTAATCAAAACAAAATTCAAAAAATAATCTCCTGAAGCGTACAGACTCTTTTCGCCCCAAGCTTCTCAAACTCGAAAAAGACAATACTTTAGCCTGTGTAAAGGTTCGAATCAAATAGATAATTCCTAACCGTCTTATATATTCTGGAATCAAGAACATCATATAAAAATGGATACACACGAAGAAGCATACCAATCCTGCGCCTCTCATCGGCACCTTCTGCCAGAGAATACAGCCGGGCTTTGTATTTCTCCAACAAACCGTCCAGTTCATTCACAGGAAGTCCCTTGTCCCCATCGGACTTATCATCTATTATCTGAATCACAATTCCCAACAAAGAAGCAAACTCTTTGACACTGTCCTGCTTCTCTTGCGAAAAATCAGGAAAATACTCAACAAGATCAACAGTAGTCAACTGCATATAAGTGCCAACAACATTCAGATTATCTTCATAAGTACTCACATTATCATAGCATCTGTCTTTATGCCATATCTCAGACAATTTACGAAAATCTCCAACAAACCGCTCATTACTATCAAGAGAAGTATCCAATTCTTCCTTGAATACTTGCGCAAGTTCCAGAGAGCCTTCCAATCCTTCTATAAATGGCAATTTCT
Source organism: Methanosarcinales archaeon (assembly GCA_048634435.1). GTDB lineage: Archaea > EX4484-52 > EX4484-52 > EX4484-52 > B79-G9 > B79-G9. The sequence goes on along the minus strand of JAIWAJ010000065.1, from coordinate 4,169 downwards.
CAAGAACATAATAAGTATCAATTTCACCCACAAGATAGTCTGCAACCCCGTCTAACATCTCTTTTGCAAGGGAGTCTTCCAGTTCCAAGCCATTCACATGACCATCGATCACATTATCCAATACTCTTACAAGAAAAAAATATTTTCCAATTAGAGACAAGACCTCTTTGTTATACTTCTCACCATCACCCATCTGATAATAAAATTCACCCCCAATCGCCTTCTCAAATGAACAAGTATTATGAAGACTCTTTTCCAGAAACTTCCTTTCCGCTTCCAGCACGTTCAATCCGGAAATTCTTACACCCATTTCCTTGTAATTTTTAAGGGAACAACAATAATCCCGTATGTTGAGCATATAACCACCACACTATAAGAACAAATAATACAACAAAAACGTTTATAAAACTTTCCCACAAAAAGTGTATGTTCCACACAACCACAAACAAATCACAACAAAACGAATATAAGAGCACAAAAACACAAAAAACATATAAACAACCTCCAACAATCAACTATAGACAACAAAAAAACAAAACCATCAAAATACTCAAAAAAGGCGATAATCATGGCAAAAGGCACAAGAACAGAAAGAATCAAGGAAGCAGTAAAAGACCTCAAAAGAATCAGAAACATAGGCATAGCAGCGCACATAGATCACGGCAAGACAACCCTCACAGACAACCTTCTTGCAGGCGCAGGCATGCTCTCAGAAGAACTGGCAGGCACAGCTGTCAGGATGGACGCAGACAAGCAGGAACAGGAGCGCGGCATAACAATCTACTCAGGAAACGTCTCAATGGTATATGATGTCAACAACGTTGACTATCTCATCAACCTCATAGACACCCCCGGCCACGTAGACTTCGGCGGCGACGTCACCCGCGCAATGAGAGCCGTAGACGGCGTAGTCGTAGTAGTATGCGCAGTCGAAGGCGCAATGCCCCAGACAGAAACAGTCCTGAGGCAGGCCCTGAAAGAGCGCGTAAAGCCCCTGCTCTTCATAAACAAAGTCGACCGCCTCATAAAAGAGCTCCAGCTAACCCCCGAGCAAATGATGGAGCGCTTCACAAAACACATCACAGCAGTGAACAACCTCATAAGAAAATTCGCACCACCTGAATTCAAAGAAGAATGGCTAGTCGACGTCCAGTCAGGCAAAGTCGCATTCGGATCAGCCTACAAAAACTGGGCAACATCAGTTCCATTCATGAAAAAAACAGGCACATCATTCAAAGACATAATTGACCTCACAAACAAAGGCGAAGAAAAAGAACTCGCCAAAAAAGCAAAAATCCACGAAGTAATGCTCGACATGATAATAAACCACCTGCCAAACCCGGAAGTTGCCCAGAAATACAGGATACCCCGCATCTGGACAGGCGACATTGAATCCAAAGAAGGAAAAGCAATGCTCAACTCAGACAAAACAGGCGAACCCATCGGCGTCGTCACAAACGTGATAAGCGACCCCAACGCAGGCATAGTCTCCACAGTCCGCCTCTTCTCAGGAACCCTAAAAGACGGGCAGACAGTCCATATGGTATTAGCGCAGGATGACACGCGCATCCAGCAGGTAGCAGTATACGATGGCCCGAAAAGAATCCCTGTAAACGAGATGTGCGTCGGCAACATCATCGCAGTAACAGGCCTTGAGCAGGCATCATCCGGCGAAACCATCTGCGGCGCATCCCACGAGATAGCGCCCTTCGAAGACATAAAACACATATTTGAGCCGGTCGTAACCAAATCAATTGAGATAAAAAACATAAAAGACCTCTCAAAACTCATCGACATCTTAAGGATGCGCTCAAAAGAAGACCCCACAATAAAAGTAAAAATATCTGAAGAAACCGGCGAAACACTGGTATCAGGCCTCGGCGAACTGCACATCGAGGCAAAAATCGAGCGCTACATAAAAGAAAAAGGCATCCCCATCATAGTCTCAAAACCCATCGTCATCTACAAGGAAGGCGTACTAAAAGAATCGCAGGAATTCGAAGGAAAAACCCCGAACAAGCACAACAAATTCTACCTCAAAGTCGCCCCGGTATCAGACGAAGTAAGGCAGGTACTGACATCCGGCGAAGTCCCTGAAGGAAAGATCAGGAAACAGGACCAGCTCAAGGTAACAAACGCACTCGCAGACGCAGGTTATGACAGGGACGAGGCAAAAAAAATAGTCGCAATCCAGAACGGTAACATACTCGTAAACCTCACAAGAGGTATCGTCCAGCTGAACGAAGTCATCGAGCTGATAATCCAGTCATTCAAAGAAGTATGCAGCGAAGGCCCATTAGCATCAGAACCCACATTCGGCCTCAAAGTAATGCTGATGGACGCGAAACTCCACGAAGACGCTATACACAGGGGCCCGGCGCAGGTCCTCCCTGCAGTCAAAACCGCACTCAAAAACAGCATGCTTGACGGGAAAGCATCGCTGTTCGAGCCAAAACAGATACTCAGGATAGACGGCCCGCAGGAAACAATGGGCAACATAGTAAAGGAAGTACAAAACAGGCGCGGCCAGATAATGAACATGGAAGAAGAGCAGGGCATGAGCATAATAACCGCGAAACTGCCGGTCGCACAGATGTTCGGCTTTGAGGCAGGCATAAAATCCGCAACAGGAGGCAGAGGATTCCAGTCGCTTATAGACATAGTATACGAAAAACTGCCCTCAGACCTCCAGGACAAGACAGTCCTCTCAATCAGGAAAAGAAAAGGCATGAAAGAAGAGCTTCCGCAGATAAAAATCGAACAATAAACAGCAACCAATGCACAAGCTTTATAAACTTAAGTGCCAATATTGTGAACGCTGGGAACGGAACCAATTGACTCTCACTCACATAACCTTTAAAAAATTCAAAACCAATAATATTGAATCATTCACAAAACACGCAAAAAAAGCAGAGAACCTGTACAAAATGATAACTACGAGGTGTTAAGATATGGCAGAAAAACCACACATGAACTTGGTAACAATCGGTCACGTAGACCAGGGAAAATCCACACTAATCGGAAGAATGTTATGGGACACAGGAAACGTTCCTGAACAGCAGATGAAGAAAATAGATGAAAAAGCAAAAGAACTGAAAAAAGAGTCATTCAAATTCGCGTTTTTAATGGACACTGTCAAGGAAGAAAGAGAGCGCGGTGTAACAATCGATGTCATGCACCAAAGATTCGACACACAAAAATTCTACTTCACAATCATTGACGCACCAGGCCACAGGGACTTCGTAAAAAACATGATAACCGGCGCATCACAGGCTGACGCGGCAATCCTCGTAATAGGCGCAAAAGACGGCGTCATGCCCCAGACAAAAGAGCACGTGTTCCTCATAAGAACACTTGGCGTAAAAGGCCTCATCGTTGCGATAAACAAGATGGACGAGGTAAACTTCGACGAAGCAGCATTCAACAAAGCAAAAGACGATGTAACAAAGCTGCTGAAAAGCGTAGGCTTCAAAACAGATGATATCCCATTCATCCCCGTATCAGCATGGACAGGTGAAAACGTCGCAAAGAAACCAGAACAGATGACATGGTTCAAAGGAAAGACAATGCTTGAAACCCTTGATGACCTCACAGTGCCTGAAAAGCCAACAGGAAAGCCGCTAAGACTTCCTATCCAGGACGTCTACACAATCACAGGCGTAGGAACAGTACCTGTAGGCCGCGTGGAAACCGGCGAAATCAAATCAGGCGACAAACTGGTATTCATGCCATCCGGAAAAACCGGCGAAGTCAAGCAGGTCGAGATGCACCATGAAACAATACCAAAAGGAACCGCAGGAGATAACATCGGCTTCAATGTAAGAGGCCTTGGAAAAGGCGACATCGCCCGCGGCGAAGTCTGCGGACACGTAGGCAGCCCGCCGACAGTAGTAGACTCAAGCGGAGAATTCACAGCACAGATAATAGTACTACAGCACCCAAGTGTAATAACAAAAGGATATACACCGGTGTTCCATGTCCACACATCACATGTGGCATGTCAGATAACAGAGATCTTAAAAAAGGTAGACCCGGCAACAGGTGAAACAAAAGAAGAGAACCCGGACTTCATCAAGCCAGGTGATGCAGCAATAATAAAATGCAAGCCAACCAAGCCAATGGTAATAGAAAAGCAGTCAGATATCCCGCAACTTGCAAAGTTCGCAATT
>JAIWAJ010000064.1:0-7888 GCA_048634435.1 Methanosarcinales archaeon | reverse complement strand
GGTTCTCATCAACATCACACGAAAACATAATGTTCCAATCATGCCACTTCGGGTCAATCTCATGTTCCGTCCCTCTCCACGTGTATGTCTTTGGGCACGTTCCGTCAGCATTGATAGGAGCGACTCTCAGCTCGTCTTTGAATACGCAGCTAATCCTCTGCAGCTTGTAAATCACCTCATTAGTCAGGGAAAGTTCCTCGCACTTGCAGAACCCTTCGCCGGCGTCATGCGCCTCCACGACAAGATCCGTCTTGCAGGGCGACATGATATGGAACCTGTCAGTCTCGCCCCCGCTCAGACTCGGCAGGACACCCATCACAAGCCCTTTATACTCTGACTTAACCGCACTATCCAGTTGATACGCCTCATTATTATCCTTCCCGAAAATTGCAGGAAAATGCAGGCACATCGTGCTCCCCCCGCAGGTGCCGTACTTCTCAAGATTAGCATCTGTTTCCATGGCAATCCATGCCGCGCATCCTGCAGTAGTCATAAGTGTAATTTTTGTCTTGCCCGGCCATCCGCCGCCGAGAGGAACCCCTTTAACAAGCGGGACAGCCCTCTTTTCCAGTTCCTTTATGATCTCCTTTGTGGCAGGTCCTTCTTTACTCACATCATCCCATGCATTCTCAAAATGATTCACAAACCTACCCCTTGCACTTGTCGCTACAGCAACATCACCCGGCAGCTGGTTCGCAGTCCTCATAATGTCCTTGTAAATATCAACAGCAAGCCTGTCAACCTCTTTCTCATAAATCGCCTGCTGCTGCTCTGTGATTACTTTTTTACTAACAAGCGCCTTCATCTTTGCAATATTTCCTTTCTTTCCTTTTGTGCTTAAGGCAACCCGCCGGTATGACTTCACCAGTTTATCATGAAGAAGAGCCGATGAGTCCAACTCCTCTTTAATTGCTTTTCTAATGGCACCTTTACCAGCATCATCAAAATACTTGGTTGTCTCATGCAACACTCGCATGTCATCCAGTTCACGGGTAAGCTTTTTAAAATCAGTATCAGTAAGAGTATAAAGCCTGTGCTCACTAACGAATTCTCTAACACTGCGCTCTTCAACCTTCCTGCCGCTGCGAATCATAAAGGAAAAATCAGCAAGAGCGTGACGCTTGTGGGGCTTCAGACTTCCAATATCATCTGCCTTCCCAAATATCATTCTAATTATAGTATCATCACCCGAAGAGGTAACAATCCTATCCGACTCACGAAGCATGGCAGACCCCATCTCCTTATCAACAACCTTTCCAACACTGTCCAGACCAATAACACTCCCCCCTATCTTTCTCTTCACAATCCTTTCAGCAGCCATTCTCTTAAGTGCTGTCTTCCCACCATACTCATAAGCAAGACGCTCCGATGCCGCACCTTTTCCTGACTTTATTGCCTGCTTTATTGTATTCTTGATGCCAGCTCTCTTTACGATAGCGATTCCCATTGCTTTTCCTCCTGCTCTAGCACCGGATGCTGCCGCCTTTAGAGATCCGCCGCCGAGATTCATCACGCCGCCAAGTGCAACAGCAGCAAGAATGGCATCAGTCTTCTCATATGTCCATGCTCCTTCGATACCTTCAGGGAAGGTCTCGTAATAAACAAGATACCTCGGCTCGCCAATGATGCCAATCCATTCAACTGCAAACTGGGCAACATCCTCTACAATCCCGCTTCCAAGGTCAACCTTCTGCGGCAGCTCAAAGCCGATGACATTGCAGGTAAAATGATTCCCTGAAATGTATTTGCACTTGCTCTCATCTGTCTCTACATCACATAGAAAGCCTTTGCATTCGCCATCATGCACCCATTTATAATATACTGAGTTAGGATTAAAATTAAACTGGCATTTACAGCAATCCATCTCCTCATCCGGTTCCGTGCACACGATGCACACATGGTCATCCTGCCCGAAACAGCGCACATACGCCCCCTCAGCTGCCTTAGCCCGCTCACCAGCGCTGGTGCACGTCGGGTCAGAGACGCAGTACCATCCAACAGTTTTCTTGATGCATCTTTCTCCTTCCTTGCATGGATCCTTGTCCAAAAGCCCGCACCCTTCAACAGGCCCGCACTGGTTTTTCGGTATCGCAGCCCCGGTGATCCTGTTGGCGCCGTCAATAACCCTTGCAGTTATGGGACCGTGCCGTGGCGCATACGTTGCAATGGCCATCCCGACATCATTCCCTTCCCAGCATGAAGCAGGCCCATTCCCAATGGCACCTGCCGTGCCATCCGGCCCCGCCAGTGCCGCGACATCGATCGCGCACGTAAGAGCCTGCACAGAATCCTTTGCAACCTGGTCATTCCCCAGGTCCCCTAAAAGAAGATTCATTATAAAGTTGACAGCATCCATAACCCAGTCGCCAAGACCGGTGCCGAGAATGACGCCGGCAACTATCATAAAAAATAGCAAAGACAGGACCAACTTGCGTATAACAGAAACTTCAGCCATACAACAAACTTAGATATCAGTCATATATATAATTTTGTATGAGCCCGCCATTTGGCACGGCCCTAAAATACAGTTGCTTAAAAAAACAAGTCATAGTGCAGGCCATGTCCAAACACAAACAGGGACAAAGCCAAACATAATTATATAAATGCGGGTGTATATATTACAGGATGTGGTGATATGGCAAAACCAATACGGGCAACACCGACACTGAGGGGCATGGAAGCAGTCAGTTTTATGAAGGACGTCCTGTACGAGCAAAAACATCCTTCCAAAAACAGGATTGCTCTTTTGAGAGAAGCCACTAAAATTAAATTTAATTGCTAAGAAATCTTTAAATCAAGATACATTGGTATCGTTCCTTTTTTTCTCTCTTTCAGTACTTTAAATATCCGTCTCAAAAGCACCCAAAATTTCAACATCATCTGAACAAATTAGTTTTTTGGCTTTTTTTGCCATAGAATCACTCACCTCTCTTGGGCCTCTCCCTGTAATAGCACAAAAGAACCTCGCCGCCGGTGCCGGACCACCAGTCATCCCCTGTCTTCGTGACAATCCTCACCTCATTCCCGCACCCGAGCCCTGCATCATACCCCTTGTTCTCAGTCTTTGCAAAAGCAGTCTTATCACTAATCCACTTCCCGGTGCCGTATCTCATAAGATTCCTCGCACCCCCTGTCCCGTCGCACTCGACAGTCCACCACTCAATATACCAGTCAGTTCCTACCCATCCCTCTTTGAAAAAAAGAGCAAAATACAGGATCTCATCAACATCATACTCGAGACTGGCATCAAAAACATCTTCAGCATTCTTCTCGAAATCATTAGACTTAGTATCAAGCAGGGTGCAGTTCTGCTCATACTTTGCATCGTCAGTCTGCCGGAACAGGTGATCCAGAGCATCCTGCATCGGCCCGGCTTTGACAGTAAAGATCAGCCCGGCAGTAATGGCAAAGCCAAGAACAACAAGAACAATGACCACCATAACTCCGGTCCCCACACCTTTCCTGGACATCTCAACACCACCAGAACTAGCAGAAGTCTGCCAGGGGCTCGCTGCTGATAACACTATGAAGAGAATTTAGTATCTGGTATGCAATAGTGCATCCCTTGCTCGCGACAATCTTTGATGCCCCAGCCACAACAGGTATAATCACCAGTAACATAAGGACAGCAAGAGCTATTACAATCACCACATGCAATACCTCAAGTTCACCCTTCCTTTCAACATCCGCCATAATCAGCACCCCTATATCAGTTCAAGCTTAGCAGCTTTGAAGCATAAAACATTATAATCATAAGCGCAAGAATCCCAAGGACTGCCGCCACAATAATACTGATATTAACCACACCTGCCCTGCGCACAAAAAACACCCGTGCATACATAACTGCATGCACTCATATTTATATCTTACACACATACTCTGCAAAAATATAAATACTGCAGTCAACCAATAGTTAACTTATGCTGCGCAAAAAACATAACCAAAAAGGGAGCATTCCAATAAACCAGACATTTCTTCTTGTTCTTGCCATGCTCATACTCATGGTGCTCGTGGGATTAGCCCTATTCATGGGCGGCAGGGCAGAAGAGATGATAGACAGCATAAAATCATTCATACCAAAACCGGAATAAGGAGTTGAGAAAATGAAAGATAATCCTCCATACACTGCAAAAAGAAAAGCAACCTCCCAGAGCATCTGGATAGTGGTAGCCATCATGGTGGCCCTCATAGTCGCGCTGATAGTGATAACACTTGTAAACAGGACAGCAGGGCAGGCAGGGGACGCAAGCGGCGATGCCCTTGACAGCAGTGCATCCACCCTGAAAAGAGAGCTGTGCAATGCCGAATGCAAATCATGCATCCGCATATATGGAGACGAGTGTAAAAACACGCACTGGGAAGGCATCGCAGACAAAAACGGCTGCAAAGATATAACTACAGACTGCGGGTAATATGAAGCAGAACCATCAAAGAAAAGGAGAACAAATGGATATTGTAGTGACAATTCTGATAGCAGTTTTGGCTGCAGTGATTATAGCCCTCATAATATTCACAACCGTTGCCAAGGGGCAGGACGAGGCAGACCAGGCCACAAAATCAAAACAATACATGGCCGCAGAAAGCTACTGTGCAGTATGGTGCTCTATGCATATCGATCACCCCGGGAAATACACAGAAGACGATGAATGCGAGAGTAATATCGAAGATACAGGCGGGGAAAAGATAACAATATTATGCATGGACCTCCCCTACATGGATGAAGGCGCAGAGGAGGAAGAGGAACCTCCCGAGACCATTGACACTGCACGGGAATTCTTTACTGACAGTGAAATAATAATAATCCAGAAAGACAGAGATGCGCCGACAAAAAACTATAAGCTGAAATTATGCGAAAAAGATGATCCAAACCTCTGCTTTGGCAAACTGCAAGACAGGACAGTAGAGCCTCCAGAAGAGATATCCTCGGATGCAGATGGCTACTTTACATTATGCAGGGGCAGTGGCTGCGCCCCGGAAAACAACGTGGTCAAAATCAAATTCCGTTTACTGGACAATGCACCAATAGAAATAGGCAAAATATATACACTAAAGACCGAACAGAGTGAATTTGAAATTAAATTTAAAAAGAGATAACAGCAAGTGTCTGCACGCACATTATGGCAGGCATATCAGGTGATACATATACTGGCACACAAAACAATCTCATCCAAAAAAAAAGGAGATACGAGTATCAGTACGATAATAATTCTCATAGGAGGCATACTTATATTCGCGATTGCAGCAGCTATTGCTTTTGGCTTCCTTGGCAGTGTCGTAGCAGCCCTTATGACGCCGCTCACCATAATCCAGAAACTCATTATGCTAGTAAAAGGCTGGATGACATGACAGCAATGCCGGAATCCGGGAAAAAAGGCACGATTCACGCGATGATACTGGCTGTAGGCATACTTCTTGTCGGGGCAATCGCACTTGCAGCCGGCTTCAGCCAGACAGCCCGGCTTGTATCAGCAGACGTGGCAGAAATCACGGAAAAAGTCACGATAAACATCTACAATGAGCTTCTGCTCATATCCACTGCAGAACAGGGAGTGAAATACTATGATACCAGGAAGAACTTCATAATCAAGCTGGACTCAACGCACCTCAAGCTTACATACAAAGACAAGACAGGCACATTAGCTGACAATCTTGCAGAAGAATACACATATTCGATGCGCCACCACCTCAAAAACGTAGAGGAAACAACAATAGACGACCCCTACATGGACCGCCTGTGCATATCCAAGAGAATCGTAGACTGCAAACCTGTAATAACAATATGCCTCGAGACAGAAGAATGCTGCAACATACAGCCGAACCACTGCAAGCTGGTAAAATAAGTGCATCACATGAACATAGACATAGAAACCATTCTTGAAACACTGATAATAATAACCGTAATAGCAGGAGCTTTCATATTCGCCATCTCGCTCACCACCACAGAAGTGATTGTGTCAGACACATTCAGTGACTTCAACATAAAAAGAGGCTATCTCTCTGAGATAGTATCTGCCCCGTGCCTCAACGATGTGATACTGGCGCGCCCCGAGCGCAGGAAATACATCTTTGATCCATCAAATCTCGATCGCGAGCAGGAAGGGATACCAACAATATCATGCCTCAACATCTCAACAACAAAATACAGGGTCTACGTGAAAGACATGTCAACCGGCGATACATGGTTCTTCACCAACTACATGCCCTCAAAGTATACATACGACACATACAAGACACCTGAAATAGACCAGTTGATACAGGTAAACAATAATGACAGATACAACAAGGCACTGGTCTCAGCATCATTCACACTGGGCGAACGCGCAGACAAAATACCGGACGAGATATTCTGCGAAAGGGACCCCGGCGGCAGGGAATATATATCCGGCAGCACCTTGGCCCTGATAGAAGCAGTATACCGCTACCCTGACAGCAGCTGCAACTCAAGCAACTGCATAAAAGGACCCGGCCAGTCATACGCCACATGCCAGCCAAAAGACAACACATACGACAAGACCGGAAGCTGCGAGAAAGGCCAGCAGTGCAGGTCATCAAAATGCGAAGAGAGCCGGTGCACCACTGAAGCCCCCCCGGGCAAGGTGCAGGTAGGCCAGCTGTGCATGGACATTCCCGGCCTCACCCGCGAGGAAACATGCGAAACCAACTACTGCAAATACGATATCATCTGCGCCTGCAGGGACAATAGTGACTGCGGCGAAGAAGAAGAATGCAGCATAGAAAAAGGGATCTGCTTATGAAGACACGCAAAGGACTCGGACTCAATCTTGTAATGGGAATGATATTGATTGCCATCCTGATAGGAATAGCCATCATACTCACCATGTTCTCAGCAGTTCTCTCAGTGCAGACACTCACGTACGCAGAAGAGAGCATGCAGACAGGCACCGCCCTCTCCGTGATCATGAACAACAACGAACTAAGCACAGGGACAACCCTGCCATTCAAGGACATACTTGCGATAGCCATTGCAAAGGGTTATTCCAGGATAGACAGAGACGTCACACTCAGATACAACAGTGTAACAGAAACCGTAAACCTCAAAAACATCCTTACAGAGAACCTTGAAAAAATGGGAATAGAAGAATATCATTTTTATGTAGAATACGGTCTCAGGATAATGGACCTGAAGACCCCGGGCTTCAGCAAAAACTCAACAGAAGAGATAGTATACATCGCAATACCGTCTCCGGGCACTGATGCCAAAGTAGTGCCCGTTGTCCTGAGAATATCAAAAGAGAAGCAGAAAGACATATCCCAGTGTCCGGACCTTTTCGGGTACAAGTGTTACCCGAGATACACATGCAAACAATACGGCGGCACATGCGCAGATGATGATTACGTATGCGGCCCTGCCGAGTGCTGCTGCGAGAACGCAGGGATATAAAAACAAAAAAATACGAAAACAGGTAAAATCATGAACAGAACCGGAAACAAAAAAGCAATGGCTGATGCGTTCCTAATGGTCATCATCGTCGTAAGCGTAGGTCTCGTAGTGCTGTCATCATCACTCGGCTGGTTCCTCTGGAGCATGAAAGAATCAGTCGACATCTACAACAGGTACACTATAGCCGGGATGGACGCAGAAATCCAGTCCCTTAAGCAGGTCTTTGAAAAAACAGCAGCATTCCATTCAATAATGGATACTGCAAAAGAGTTTGCAGAGCATGGGGGACATGCCGAAGAAACACTTGAAGACAGCAACAGCAATAGCATAGCAGACTTGACAGAAGCACGGGAGCCGAAAATACTGGTAAAAAAAGAGATGGATTCAGATGAAAACATAACGCAGTGGACAATACCCAACTGCGAAACCACCCTGAAAAGAGTGCCAAACCTCATGGACAAAGACGTAAACCGCCTTGCTGGCGAA
>JAIWAJ010000063.1:0-7915 GCA_048634435.1 Methanosarcinales archaeon | reverse complement strand
AGGGCGTTGTGCATGCTGATGCGCCGCAGAAGGGGTTGAAGGATTTTTGTTAGTTGCAAGAAGTGGAATATATTACGCCTCTGGAATTTTTGTAAAATAGAAGAAAAAATTTATTAAAATAAAAAAAGAAAAAAGGAGGGACTGTTTGTCCCTTTAAATGCTTTCCAGTATGTCTTTTATGTCCTCTTTTATTTTTTTTCTTGGCTTTGGCTTCTTTTTCTTTTTGGTTTTGTCTTCTGTCTTTTTTTCATCTTTTTTTGTTTTCTTTTTTATGGCAGTCTTTGCCTTTTTTATGAGGCTTTTTGCCTGCTTTTCGCTTGTTACTGCCTCTGCCATGATGTCTGAGATGTTTGCTTCTGCGAGGTCGTCTGCGTTTGCTATGCCTGATTTTCTCAGGGCTTCTGCGCGCTTTCCGCCAATGCCTTTTATGTCTTCAAGAGGTATCTGTTCTTCTGCTTCTTCTATCGGCTTTAGCTCTTCTTTTTCTTCCTCTGGCTCTTCTTTTTTCTCTTCTACTTCTTCTGTGAAGAAGTTTTTTGTCTTTTCTGCGATTTCAGGGCCGAAGAGGATGAGGATGATTATCACGAGGCCGATTATTGTCGCGTAGATGAGGTTTCTTGATAGTGGCGCTCTTTCTTCGGTAGCGTCTCCTGTTGGCGTTGTCTGTTCCTCTGGCAATTCAGTGACTTCTGCGCTTTTTACATTGAATTTGTAGGTGTCTGATGTTGTGTTTACTTCTGTGAATTCAATGGTTACTGTGTATTGCCTGTTTTCTGTTGTCAGTTCGTATATGTTTTCGCCCAGTTCAGGGTTCTCGTCTTCTATTTGTGCGCCGTCTATCTCGATTATAAATGAGCCGGTTTGGAAGTTGATTTTTACCTGCATTTCTTTGCCATTGCTTTCGTATGTCCCTTCTATTGTTTCTGTCTGGTTTTCATTTATCTCATATGTTTTTTCGGTGTCAATGGTTATCGGGTATGTTTCAGGGACTTTTTCTATTTCTTCTTCAGGCTCTTCTGGTTCTGCCGGCATTTCCTCTGGTGCTTCTGCTTTGCTGTTCAGTATTAGTTTCAGTGTGACTGTTTTTGAAGCCATGCCGTTTCTTTTTATTTCGATGTCTATGTTGTGTGTTCCAGCTTCTGTTCCGTATGGAGGGCTTACGTATATGTAGAATTCTCCTTCCATGTCCTGGTTGATGTCCAGTGCTGTCGGATCGATGAAAACCCAGTCAGGCCCGCCTATGGTTGAGATGCTGAAGTTGGATGCGTATTCCCCGGTGTTTTTTACGGTCAGTGTGTACATGTATCCTTTGTATTCCTGTGCTTCTATTGTCTGGGGGTTTGCGTTGATTGTGTATCCGTAGCATTTTTCCTGGTCTTTTAGTGTAATGTTTACTGTCTTTGTGTCTCTCGTGTGTTCTGAGAACATATTTATTATTATGTTTTTGTCTTCTGTGCCTGCCGGGACCGTGAGCAGAATATCTTTTGCCTCAAGGCTTTCCAGTTCCACAATATTCTGTTCGAGTGTTCCCTCGCTTGCTTCCAGGTTGTATGTGTCTTTGTTTTTTCCTGTGTTTTCCAGTGTCAGTGTGAATAGCGCGTCTGTTTTTGGGCAGACTTTTATGATTTGGGGGTCTCCTGTGAGTGTTGCAGAGTAGCAGTTTTCTATTATAAGCAGTGATTTTGATGTGTCTTTGATGTCTGATTCTGCTGTGACTGTTACTGTGTATGTATCGTAGTCAAGGTCATGTGTGGGTATTGCAAGCTGCAGTTCCCAGGTATTTCCTGCTTCTACTGATGCTTCCTTTTCTGACAGTTCTCCCATTGTGCTTGAGAACCTGATTGTGTCTTCTGTTTTGCCTGTGTTTTTTACTGTTACTGTGTATTCTGCGATGTCGCCTTTACAGACTCTTTTTTCTTTTGGTATTGTTATGACTGCGACGCCTTTGCAGTTCTGGGCTGTGGTTGATACTGAAACTTTTGTTGTCTCTCTTGCTGATTTGACTTCAATGTTTGCTGTGTATTCGCCCATGTCTTCTGGTGTTACTGTCAGCTTTACTTTCTTTTCGGTTTCCGGGTCGATTGTCAGTGTGTCTGTGCTTAGTTCCCCGAAGTCCGTGGTTATTGTATATGTGTCTTCTTTTGTGCCTGTGTTCTTAATTGTTAATGTGAAATCAGATGAGTCTTTTATGCACATTGTCTTTGATTCAGGAGTGATCGCGACAGTTTGTGAATAGCAGTTGACTCCCAATATCTGGAGTGTCTTTTGGTCCTCTGCGTATGATGTTTTTGATTTTACGCTGATGTCGACTGTTTTTTTGTCTCCGGTTACAGGAATCCTGAGAGTGACTTTTTTTGATTCGCCGCTTTCAAGTGCGATTTCGTCTTGCCCGAGAATTCCCGATGTTGACGTGATAATGAATGTTTCGTCTGTTTTTCCAAGGTTTGAGATGTCGAGACTGAATGTTTCTGTGTCTCCGATGCATCCGGTTCTCAGAGTTGATGTCCTGAGTTCTACGCCGTGTACATGTAAAACCTCTATTGTGAGTGTTTCTGTGTCTTTGGAGTTGCCTGATTCTGCGGTGATGTCTATTCTGTATTCTCCTGTCTCTGTGTCGCAGGGCGGTGTCATGAAAATTGCTATACTTTTACTTTCGCCAGGAGATAGTGTGGCTTTCTGCGGGGTGGTTATAATCCATGTGTCTTGCGGAGATATTGTATATGTGTCTGCGAGTTCTCCTGTGTTTTCGATTGTTCCTTTGATCATTGTGCCTCCGGAACAAGGACCCATTCTTACGAAGTTTGTGTCCAGATTAAGGCTGACACTGTAGTCTGTTGCAAGTGCCTGGGGTACGATCATCAGTAGTACCATTACTGTATATAGTGCTATTATTTTTTTGTTCATATTACATCACCGTTTTTGTTTTTTTAGTTTAGATTTGACTATTTTTTTGATAGATTTTTGTTTTGATTACGTATTCATTTGACAGTTAATCTTTTAAACCTTACTATTTTGTAGTAACATTCAATTTTGGGTGTTTGATGCTATTTTTTCTATATTATTACATGATTACCTGATCCCAGCTTACGTGGTATACTCCTTTTCCTTTTGGTCTTGCCGGGACGTGCATCGGAATTTTCTTTTTTACGTGGCCGATGATCCCGGGTAATGCCCCCGTGTTTTCTTTTGCTTTTTCCCAGACAGTGCTTTTGTTTTCTTTTTTCATGTGTCCAATATGTCCCGGGATTAATGTTGGCTCCAGCGGTCTTTTTTCTTCTTTGTCGTAGTGGGTTTTTCTGTAGTACAGGAGTATGTTTACGATGATAAAGAGCGCTAAGAGGAATACCACACCGGTTGCTGTTTTTGGGCCGATGAACTCAGTTATACCCTCTTCATCTTCAGTTTTTTTCTTTTGTTCTGTTACAGGTTCTGTTACATATAGTGTCAGCGGGATTTTTTTGATTGCCTCGTTTCCTTTGTAGACTGTAATGTTTCCTTTGTATTCTCCTTTTGCGTTTGTCGGGTTGAAGTATATCTGGAGTGCTTTTGTTTCTTTGTTTTCTATTGTTTCTGAGTTGGGGAGGAATGTCCAGCTATCGTAGAAGTCTGTGTCTACGCTGAATACGTTTTTTGAGCCGAGGTGGTTCGTGATTGTTATTGTTATCAGGTTTCCTCCGAAGTTGCTGACAACAAGCTCTTTGTTGCTTGTCTCTATGTCTACGTATTTGTGTAAGTCTTCTTCTTCCTTTTTTGCGGCGTTTTCGAGCTTTTCACCGAGTTCGTCTATCTTTTCTTTTACTTCTTCGAAGTTTGTATTAGTATTACGGTTGCTTTCGGCTATGTTTTCGTTGATGGTTTCCAGTTTGCTGTTGGTTGTGTTTATCTGGCTTGCGATTGTTTCAAGCTTACGGCTGGTTTCGCTGTCCGTGTCTTGGCTTTCGATATATATTCTTTCTTTGCCTTCTTTTACTATTATGATTGTATATTGCTGGTTTTGCGTCTCGATTATTGTTGTGTCGGCATCGCCTGTGTCCTGTGCTGATGTTTCTTTTTGCCTGATTAGTATTATCTTGTCTTTCTTTATGTTTTCGAGCTCTACTGAGATTTTGTGGTATCCGGGGGTGTCGAATTTCACGTAGTCTGTGTAGTCGCCGTTTTCATTCGGGATTATGGTTTTTTCGTATGTGTCGTCCTTGTAGATGTTTAGTTTTTTTGTTGTTCCTTCACCATTCTGCCTTGCGTAGCCGCTTGTTTTTATCCAGTCGCCTGTGAATGCCTCGTCTTTCGGGCTGATTTTTAGGGATAGTGTGTAGCCGTGCGTCTCTATGTATTGGATGGTTTTTTGCTGTGTGTCCTGGTTGTAGGCAAGGATTATGAGTTCGTACTTCCCGCTTTTTTTGGGAGTGTCTATATAGAGCGTTTTTGTTTTCTCGTGGCCGCGGATGAGGTAAAATGGTGCGCTGTAGACTGTTTTTGAGTCAAGGATCAGCTTTATCTTCACGTTTTCCTCGTCCTGAGTGCCGCTGTTTTTTACTGTGACAGTTACTGGTATTCTTTCTTCCGGGTTGAGTGGTACGTTGTAGCTGATTGATGTGAAGTCAAGGTCGTGGTCTGCGCCTCTTTTTTCGTCAAGGTAGAAGCTTTCGCTTTGGGTGTCTGTGTCTTTAAGCCATGAGTCTTTGTATAGTACGGTTTTGATTTTTGCTGTGTGAATTCCTTTTTCCAGGTCATCTGTCCGGTATGAGAATGTATGGTAGCGTGTGCCGTGGTTGTAGTTTCCAGTGTATACTTTTTCCTCGTTCCCGTCTATGTATAAGTATAGTTTGACTTTTGCGCCATTTATGGCGTTTATGTAGAATTTTGTTGTGAGCCGTATTGTGTCTCCTGCATGAGCCTTGTCGGGTGTTATTGTCAGGTCCTGTATGTCTATAGTATATGTGCCTGTGTCTTTTTCTTCGTCGAAGTATATGTTCTTTGTAACTGTGTCTGTGTCTTCTAATGTGCCGTCGTCATATACTTTTGCCTTGATTTTTATTTCATGTTTCCTGTCTTCGAGGTCATCTGAGTCGTAGTAGAATGTGTAGTAGTATGTGCCTGCGTAACTGTGGCTTTTTATGTATGTTTTTTCGAGGGTGTCGTCGATGTACAGGTATAGCTTGATGTCAGGGTCGTATCCTTCCACCCTGTAGCGGACTTTTATTTTTATTGTGTCTCCAATGTCCGGGTCTTCCGGGGTGATGGTTATGTCTCTTACTGAAATGCTGTAAGATGCTGCCTCTGTTGTGTGCGGCAGTGCGAGCGCGAGGCAAGCTATAGCGGTTAATATAATTGTTAGCAATGTTTTATTTATCATAGTTGTCACCAATGTGTAGTTCTTGAGGAGGTTAATCTTTATAAACTTATCGGTAGTGACTTGATTGGATATAGTTTTGATGCGTATTTGGCTGTTTTTTGTTTTTTTATTGCTTTATTTTTCTTCTTTTGTTTTTTTAGGCTATGATGAACTTTTAATTCCTGTTTTGAGCTTTTTGGAACGATTTATGTTCTTTTTTGGGCTGTGGCAGGTAAATTATATAAATTGTGTTATCCATATATTCTCAGTTGTGTTGGGATGTGAATAGTTATTTAAATTTAATGTTGTTGTCTAAAGGTGTGGAGGTATTATGATGAATGATAATGATTTGAAGGTTGATGAACTGCTTTCCAAGGGATGGATGAAGGTATGGATGATTTTCGAGGTGCAGGCTGCTGACAAGGCGGTCTGCGTATCTTCACTTAAGAAGCATGTCAAGGATATGGGTTCTCTTGATTCTGTTGAGATTATTGATGAGTCGTTTGCGGATGTTGATAAGATTGAGGCGCCTGAGGGGCTTAAGAAGAGGGGTGTGAATGCCCTGTTTGCGCAGGTATCGGAGGTTACGATTATGGCGCGTGATTTTGAGGGGCTTGTTAATGTCGTGATTAATTATGCCCCGTCTGCTGTTGAGATTATGGCTCCGGAGAAGATTACGATTACGATGAGGGATGCGCAGAATAGTCTGGCGTCTGTTGCTGATATGATGCATAAGTTCGCGAGGGCCGGCATTGGCGGCGTCGTGATTAAAGGGGACTGACCGGGGTATATGTGCATGAGATATCTGTTGGTTTTTTTTGGCAGTGTTTTTGCTTTTTTGCTATTTTCAGGTATGGGGTTTGCTTCGCAGATTGCGGATCATACTATTTTGCTTGATATTGATGATGGAAATGCTGCTCATTTTGATGTCAGGGTGACTTTTGTTGAGTTGACTACGGAGCGCATTAATTATCTTGTTTTTGCGCGTATTGATAATGCCCGCGGGAGCGATGTTTTGGGAGAGCTTGAGTGCGTTGTTGAGAAGCAGACGTATGGGGCCCAGATATCGTGTGCACCGAATAGCAAGATGAGGGAGAATTATACTGTTGAGATGAGTTTTGATTCCTATGATCTTGTGAGGAGGAGCGGGGATGCTGAGTTGTTTTCGTATAGTTACAGTGTTAAGGATCCTACGAATGATTTTCATATAAGAATTCTTTTGCCTGAAGGGGCTTCGCTTCTTTCTGCAGAGGATTTTGACCCGTTTTTTCCCGAGGGCGCAGTTATCGGGACTGAGATGGGACGGAGGGTTTCGCTTGAGTGGGATGTTTTGAAGCCGGATCTTGGAAGGACGTATACTTTTGATTCTTATTTTGAGTTTGTGGGTAAGCTGCCTGATGCGGTTGAGCCTGTTGATGATACGGGTGACGGGCAGGATTATGGGTTGTTGTTTGCTGCAGGGGTCGTAATTGTTGTAGTGATGATTTTGTATTATTTCAGGCGGCGGGCCGGAAAAAGCGGTTCAGGTGTCAAGAGAGTGTTTTCTGTGCTTAAGGGTGATGAGCGCAGGGTGATTGATGTTATTCTTCTGAAGGGAGATAAGTGCAAGCAGAGGGATATTGTCCGTGCTACTGATTTTTCCAAGGCGAAAGTTTCGAGGATTATGACTGAACTTGAGGCGAGAGGGATACTTTCGAGGGAGAGGGTCGGCAGGACCAACAGGGTTGTTTTGTCTGAGAATATGGGCAAGACAAAGCCTGCAAAATCTGATTCTGAGTGATTGTTTTTGGTGCGCATTTTGTAGAAACTCTAAATGTTTTGCGGGCACCTAATGCTTCAGAGGCTGTTTTCTGCAGACCTATGCCGATGATTTTTTTGCCTGCTTTTTTGCGGGTTTTGCAGGCTCGAGTTTGGGCATGCTGATTACAGGCGGCAGCTGCATTATGTCTGAGAGCTGGAGTGCAAGTATGCCTGTCTTTTTGAAGATGTGGTTCATCAGCTCAATGTGAGCGTAGGATGGCACTGTTTTGTTTTTGCTCCATGATTTCAGGATTTCTTCTGTCTTGTCTGATTTGTAGACTATTGTGCCTTCGATTTCTATTGCGGCGACTTCCGGCTCGATTTCGCTTTTGAATCTGAAGTCTACTGAGAGAACGTCTATCTTGCTGTCGAATCCTTCAAGCCTGGATTTTTTTATGCTGGTTATTTCAGGGCCTGTGTTTATTTTCATGTTGGGTTTTGGCGCGCTTTTTCTTTGTGCGCTGATTTTTTTGTAGTTTAGTCCGATTATTGGCATTGTTATGACCTCCGATAATTATTGTAATGTCCTGTGATTTTTTATTGTGAACTGACAATAAAAATGCTTAGGATTCTCCAATTTTCACTGATATCCTATGATTTCTTAAGTTTATATTTGTTTGTCCGGGCAGGGCTTTGCCCGATAAGTCCAATCTGCCCGAAAAGTACGAATCCTGCCCGAAAAGTCAAACTAACCTGCAATACGTGAATCATTCTTTTTAGTGAAATACCTACCAACAAAATACATACCAACTAATATTACAACTGCCTCGACAACCACAGAGA
>JAIWAJ010000062.1:0-7957 GCA_048634435.1 Methanosarcinales archaeon | reverse complement strand
CCTTCTTGGTTCGGTCACTTGCGCCATTCATCCATTACCTGCTGTGTTTTCTTTTTCAGATGGAGGCTGCCGTAAACGGTTTTTGGTTTTTTATCATGCTCGCCTACGACCAGGATAGTAACTTTTTTTTGCGGCTTTAGATGCTCTTGTTTTACTACCTCATTTGGTATTGTTATGCCTATTGAATTGCCCCATTTTTTCGCTACTGCCTCAAATTGCTGCATAATATATCACCTAACATCTGCATAATCTTATTTTATATAATCACACCTAAAGTTTTCACGTATTTTGGGTCTATTCAGGATTTAATTTAATAAATTCAAAAATTTTATCCAATTTTATCGGCTCATTTAGTGGCTCACTTAGTGGCTTAGTTGGTGGCTCAGTTTTAAAATCATGGTGTACTTCTAAACGCGCGATGATTATGGACTAACGCCCTGTTATCTGCAATCCCGAACACTACTTGATGTTATAATGCTCCTTTATTTTACTAACATATTGCTTCATTCCAGAACTCTTATCCATTAGATCTAAAACCGGGTGTACATACTCTCTTTGCTTTTCCTCAGTCATTCCGGATTCCCTTGCAATTTCATCTGCCTTCTCGAGATTTTGAAGTGATACTGCAAGTGCAAATGCATCCCTTAGATATCCCTCGGCTTCTTTATCGCCTTTCGCTTCTTCGGCAAGTAGTTTGTAGTATGAGCCCGTTTTATCACTATCTACCATGTAATACAACCTCACCGATTGTCGCACAAAAACTTCTGCAAGTAGACTTCAGCAAGCCCTGCAAACTTCCCGAACTTCCTCTTTCCAAAACTCCTGACCTCAAAATCATTCAGAAGCTCTGCCCCGTAAAACCTGCGAAATATCTTCCCGATCAGCCTGTCAACATAAAAATACCCGTAATCCCTCAGCTGGAACAGCCTGAATATATCCATAGAATACGGTCCAAAACCCCGAACCTCACTCATCCTCATCAAATCAGTCTTATCAGCGAACCTGAAACACCTGCACATATCAACAATAAACCTGTCCCTGTACCCCACCCCGCACTTGGAAAGAACATCCGGCCTCTCAAGAATCTGCTCAGGCCCCGGGAAATACACACCCTCACCATAAGCATCAACAATCTTTCGAACCATCGCCTTATACTGCCTGAAACTGACATTCTGCGAGCAGATAATAGAGACTGCAGCCTCAAAATCAGAAAAAGCAGAAAGCAGCCGGTTGCCGTAGATGGCATCATAATGCTTGCAAAGCACCTCATCATCACGGACAATCGTATAAAAATCAGAAAGCTCCTCACGAATCCCAAGACAATACGCAATCCTGTCCTTCAAAAACTCAGCACCGTCCTTATCAACATCCCCGTCAATATTAATCCCAAGAAACCCGCTATCCTGGAAGAATTCAAGGCCTACCGGCTTCCCTTTATACAAAACAGTCCTCACAGGAGCATCACCAAAAAAAAAGAAAAACGGCTTAAACTTCATGATATTAAACAAATTAAAATCATCAGCAACAGGAATCTTAACATTCACTCAATCACCTGCATATCCAATATGGTCCATCATCTCATCCACCCGCGAACACAGAACATCAAGCGTCGAATTATTATCTACAACAACAGAAGCCATCGAAAAAACAGCATCAAACCCTTTATTAATCACATCATCATGATCCCTCGAAGATACATCCTCCACGCCAAGCGCCTCTGCCCTCCTCACCCTGAAGCCAACATGCGCCGTCACCTCAACCAAAGAAAACCGCTCCGAAACCTTCTCAAAAAACCGGACCTCTGCCGGGCTCCGGAAACCAACAACAGTAATCTTCTCAAACCCCCTGCAGCGCTCATAGACCATCCGCGCAACAACATCCTGTCCATTAGTCTCCCGAAGCTCATTTCCAAGCTCAAGCATGCTCTTCTTCGAAACCTTCTCACTGCGCGAAACAAGCACATCCCTTAAAACATCACTCATAACAAACTTCTTAAATCCATACTCCGACTCAATATAATCAGCGACAGTATCCTTCCCTGAGCGCGCAAGCCCCGTAATGCCAATGACTCTCATAACCATAATTCTAAACCCGCAGATATAAAAAATCATGGTTAAACTAAGGCAACCATCCGGCAACTATATAAACCCAAAAAGTCAAATAACAACACATGAAACACATCATAATCCTTCTATTGACAGCAGCAATCCTGACCTGCGCATGCACAAGCGAAACAACACCATCCGGACCCCCACCAATAAACCCCGACTTGCACCCACCAACAGACCCCGACTTTCAGCCCCCACCAACGAAGCCCGACTTGCGACCTCCACCAACAGACACTGCTTTCTGCGGATCCTCAACAAACGGCGCCTGCGCAGCTGACAGTGACTGCATAATCGGAGGATGCTCAGGCCAGGTCTGCCAGAGCAAAAATGAAGAATCAGTTATCACAACCTGCGAATACAGGGAATGCTACAATGCAAGAAGATACGGTGTTGCATGCAAATGCACCCAAAACAAATGCCAGTGGACATCCATTCAGGCGCAGTAATACTCGCCCTTCGCCTTCTGCTTTCCATCCTGCTGCGAATCAGGCTTATTAGCGCGGGGCCTCCCCGTCTCCTGCTCTCTGCGAAAGGTAATCCCAAGCGACTTCAAAAACACATTCATACCATCGTGAAGAAAAACAGCCGGCTTAGCATGGCCACAAACACCGGACTCACCGAGAAATATCACCGCCCTGTCAGAAACATAATTCAAAAGCATCATATCATGGTCAATCACCATGCACGTCTTCTTATTCACCTCAATAAAACGCCTGATAATCTTCGCAAGCTTGACCCGCTCCTCAACATCAAGATACGCTGAGGGCTCATCAATAAGATAGAAATCAACATCTTGGGCCAGACATACTGCAACAGCAACCCTCTGGAGCTCCCCTCCCGAAAGCTCAGAAACATAATTATCCAAAAGCTCATCAAGCTCAAACGGCTTAACAATCTCCTGCTTGAACTTAGCAGTCCCGAAACCCCCGCACTTCTTCGCAAGCAGTTCGCGCACGCACCCCTCATAATCCCCCTTCAGGTACTGCGGCTTATACGCAATCATCACCTTCCTGTCAACCTTCCCCTTCTTCGGCTTAATCTCCCCTGCAAGAACCTTCGCAAAAGTCGTCTTACCAAGCGCATTAGCCCCGAACACCCCGACAATCTCACCGGCATAGAGATGCCCGGCATCAACCCTAAGAGAGAACTTATCAAACTTAACCTCAATATCAGGATAATCAAGAGACTTATCCTTGCCCTTGAATATCTGCCCCTTTGCCATAAAAGAAAGTTCCTCAGACCTGAACCGCACATTGCTGTCCCTGATATAGCCTGAGAGATAGGTGTTGACGCCCCTTCTTGAGGAATAAACACTTGAGACAACCCCATAGACAGATCCATGCCCGTACACAATATGAATCACATCAGTCAGGAAATCAAGAGTGGCAAGATCATGCTCAACCACCATCACAGCTTTGCCCAAGACAGCAAGCTCCCTGATAAGAGAAGCGACAATCAGCCTGTGCCTGATGTCGAGGAATGATGATGGCTCATCGAAATAGTAGACGTCGCCGTCGCGCAGTATCGCGGCAAGAATAGCGACTCTCTGGAGTTCCCCCCCGGAAAGTTCAGTCAACTTCCGCCCAAGAACATGCTCAATCTCAAGCTTCTTTGACACCTCATCCATGAGTCCCCTCTCATCCCTGATAATATCCTTAACCTTCCCCTTGTACATCCGGGGTATCATATCCACCTGCTGCGGCTTATAGACTGCCCTCACTTTTTTATCCCTGAGGTCAATCAGGTAATTCTGAAGCTCAGTCCCGCGGAAGCGCAATATAATCTCATCCCACCCAGGCTCATCATCAAACTTCCCGAGATTCGGCTTAATCTGCCCTGAAAGGATCTTAAGCGCAGTAGTCTTACCTATACCATTCGCACCCAAAAGCCCCGTCACCTTCCCGCGCACAGGAATCGGCAGGTTATACAGCCGAAACGCATTCTTGCCAAACTGGTGAACCGGCTCCTCAAGCTCGTGCGCTAGATTGATGATAGTTATAGCCTTCTTCGGGCATTTCTTAGCGCAAATCCCGCACCCGATGCACAGCTCTTCTGAAATTTCTGCAAACTTGCCTTTAACCATGACTGTCTCCTCGTCACCTGCGCGCACGCGCGGGCAGAAGCTGCAGCATTCATGGCTGCACTTCTCAGGCATGCACTTTTCCCTGTCAATTATAGCGATTCTCTGGGTTGCCATATAAATCACAATCCTACAGTATAAAACATCACCAAAACTTTATAAAATATGAGGCACTGAATAAATGTGTTTATGCCGAGGTGGCTCAGCTGGTTATCTCAAAATCAGAGATTTATTCGATTTCCGGTTATGAGACCAGAAAGAGCGCTAGACTCATAAGTGTTATGAGTGCTGACTCTGCTTCGCAGGGAATGATCTGTAAAAAGCGCTAAGAAATCTAGAGGTCGCGGGTTCAAGTCATGCGAGTGTGAGTATACCGCAAGCTTTTCACAAGCTTCGCATGGGAAAACCCCGCCCTCGGCATCTAACCTTTAGTTCCATACCCAGACACAGATATTAAAAACTTAGCATGATATATATCTGTACTATGTTCTGCCTCTATGAAAGAGGTGGTATAAATGAAGACAAACGGTGTGGTGAAACCAACATCTAAATTTTTAAGTAGAATATTGCAAGCCACACGATGAGTAAAAACACACTGATGCTAAAAAATGTGGCAAACCAACAAAAACGCATTTTAATTTCGGAATTTTTAAATCCTAACTGATAATATAAGAAATAATTAAGCGCTATATAGTAAATAATACTTAAAGATTTTCCTAAAGCAGATACAGATGCAAGTATTATAAAAAATGAAAAAGCAATTAGGTTGATATTCATCATTAGAAACATCCTGTCCAATATCGATTTGTTTTTTATATTTGGCACATGCTCATATATCTCATCTATGGCCTCCTTGAAGAGTGAATCATGATTCCTCTCTGCTTTCCTGTAACGTTCTATCGTGATATAAGGAATCTTTTTAATGGTGGGTATGCGTAAAATCAACGAAAATATCAAACCTCCGGAAGCAATCACGCCGGATGACATTTATATCCGGGCCATGTACTTACTTTCGGATCAGGTCAACAGTTATGGCGGTCGCTTTCCGGTCGATGAACATGATTGTATCATCAATCTCTTGATCGATTGTCCGGTCCTGGTCGGGCATCGCAAAGACAGTCTGCCCATCGCCCGGACCTTTTATGCCGAAAAGGAACATCGTGACGGGCGTAACTGGGTGAAAGTTTATTTCTACTGGCTGAAAAATTCCGACAAAGGGGAGGATCTCAGGAAAAATATTGATGGCGGCATTTATAAGGAGTGCTCGATAAGCTTTATTTTCAGGTTACCCGAATGCAGTATTTGCGGTTCCGATATTCGTGATTGTCGGCATCGACCGTTCAAGAAATACGATTCGGAAGCGGGAAAACAACAGGAAGCGTTCTTTAATTATCGGCAGATTGACAAAGTATTGGAAGTTTCGCTTGTTTACCGTGGTTCCGTGCTCGATACCTCGATTACCGGGGATTTATTTGTTCCCTTGAAAGAGGCTGAATGCGAATCATCTCTCGATACGAAATATAGAAAAGCAATCAAATATCGCGTCTGGGATTTGAATCACCTTGGCGTTGATAAAGATTACCTGGTTATGCCGGCCTATGAATCGCTTGATATTACTATAAAAAAAGCAGGCCGGAGTATAACAATTCTCGATCAGAACGGCATACCGATCGAAAACAAATTGCTATCCGATTATATCGATAGTCAGACATGGCCCGAGGGTGAGTACACTCTCGATTGTCGCCTGATCGGTTATCGAGGAAAGTCACGGCAGCCGGTGTACGAATTATTGAATCTATTAAAAGGGGGAAAATCCGGCGTCAGGAGAATCGAACTCAAGATTTATGATTTGTTACATTATGAAAATCCATCTGCTTTCGAAAACAATGCGGAAAAAAGGCGATTGAAGCTGGAAAAGATTTTTAACAATAAAGCGGAATTGCTTGTTCCGGTAGAGAAGGTTAAAGGAGAAAGTATTGCGGAAGCAATGAATCGATGCGGAACGCGGTATGGAATAGAAATCTTTGACTGTAGTTCGCCGATAAGATATTCGTATACTCGTCGGAGAGTTGTACCTCTGCACGTTTCAGGAATTAAAAAACAAAGGGAGAAGGTTCGCTATCAATTGTATGGTTTCAGCGGCGGAGAGCATCTTCATGTAACCATGGCTGTAAATTCTGATCACGAGTTAAATGAGGGTGATCTGGTTGAGGTAGAAACTTATTCGATGCGTCGAGCCGGTAATACACTGGAGTTGGTTCATCCTAAAATAATCGACACATACGGTGTATATACTAATAATGTTGATATCGCCCATCTATTGGAAACGAAACCGATAGAATCGTCTTCGCCGATGTATATCGTGCATGAAACGAAGGGAGAGGGTATTATTCTTCGGCTCGATGATGAAGATTCGGACTGTTTCCTATTGCGCGGTTATTCGGCCGAGTTGCTCAAATGCGGACGTCGCTTGCTTGTCGAATCCAGAAAAAGCGATGAAGTACAAACTCTTACCTCATGTGGTTCGGGTACTATTGTTGAAAAACAAAAGCAGGGCGATCGGATTTTGTACCATTTGCAGGGTTATTTCACTGGACGATTCGTATTCAGGTCGATCATTTTGAATGGTCGGCAGAGACAGATATTTTACCGGCTCGACTCGAAGGTATCAGCGGAGGATCGTTATGAGAATTAAGGATCACATATCTCTGACAACAATTTTCGGGCGCCCGCTGATTAATTTCATTGTTGTCCTGCTGGGTATGTCGGCGGCCTATTTTACCACCATAGGCTCGATTAAAATCCAATTGGCCGAGAAGGCAGAATCGGTTTTGGTTGAGACGCTGGACAAAAGACTGGCGCGGCTGGAAGTGGTAATCACCGAGGGGCGCGTCAGCAAAGATGAGTTTTTCAAATTCCAAAACAGTATCGAATCGCGGTTAAGTCGGATAGAGTACTATCTGGTAGAACACAGGAGATGAGAAGTGAAAGAACAAAAAACAGAAAATAATATGGTAGGTACAATTATCGATAGTCTGGATAACGAATCGATTGAATTAATCAACTTCGATAATCTGAAAACCGTCATGAGTGACCTGCAGAATACCCGCGAAGCTCATGAAAAGATTTCCAATGAGCTGACGTTTATCAAGGGTGAATACCGCAACCGGATTATCGGGATGATGAAGGCGGTCATGGCATGCCGTCGGAATGAAAGCGATACACAAATGCTGGCCGCTTTATCCGACGGCATTGAAGATATCAGCGCCGGTGAATTGGTAAAGTTGTACGGTCGGGCGGCCGCCCGATTCAGAGACAGTTTTCCGGCCAGTTTTAAGTATCTAACCTATCCTAATCGGTCAGCTGTCCAAAAAGACTGGAGTGAACACAAAATATAGAAGTGGGATTATTAAACCCGGGGCATTGTGGGATAATTCCCGCCCGTAACATGATAACAAACAGGAGAAATAATGGCAATAAGAGAACAAAATCTGGAAACGGTGGCGCCGATACTGGCGACATTCGATATCCATCAAACGACCGGTACCGATGATCTGGTTGATGCTGATATTAGCAAGGCCGTGAAGCTTACCGGCGATTATGAAGTCGGGCCGTGTGATGATGAATCGATTCTGCTGGGTAAGCTGATTGCGCTCACGCTTACTGACAATGACAACGGTGAGCGAAAAGCGACGGTGCAAATCGGCGGCATTTGTAAGCTGTCGACAGCAAGCACCTATCCAACCGTGGGTGAACGAGTCGTGGGTGC
>JAIWAJ010000061.1:0-8059 GCA_048634435.1 Methanosarcinales archaeon | reverse complement strand
GCCGTGGGTAGACTCAAAAGTCCAGTTCCCTATGTCCACGCTTTCATTTGATGGGTTGTGAAAGGTGACCCATTCGTTACCGTCATCGCTTCCAGCGGGGTTTTGGTCGAAGGCGTATATTATTACATCTGAGGAGGCGGATATGGTGGTTGAAGTTGCTAAGGCTATGCCTGTGAAGAGAAGCATTAAAGCGATTCCGATTAATATTCCCTGCTTATTCATTCTCACTAACTCTTAGATCAGGATGTACTGATTTTAAATTTAGCAAAACTATATATAAATGAACAAACCGAAAAATATTTATAACCCTTTATACATAGTAATTACAGGGAGCCTCGTACTTAAGTACGGGGTATAGTGACTTAAGTATAATATAAGAAAGATATAGGAGGACTGAAAAATGGAAGACAAGCAAAAAGAGGCGATAAAAGAAAAGGACAAGGGAATAGAAAGAGAAAGTTTGGATCGGAGAAATCAACCATTGGGTTTGCCTAAAGGGAGCGTCAGGGCAATTATTGCATTAGCTGTAATTGCTACTGCTTGTTATGTTACACTTACGGAGATGGCAGATATTCCAGATTGGCTGAACACGGTAGTATCAGCGATTGTAGGATTCTATTTTGGTCAGAAAGTAGCGAAGTAAAGTTGTAAGATGACTCGGGGAGAGATATGCGGTTCAAAATCGGCTAGGCAAGCGGAAGAGGATGCCCCCGATTTCAATCGTGTGTGGCATGGTCGGGGCTTATAGTAGTAAAAGGAAGCAAAAAGGGTGAAAGATATGAAAAAAAGTAATCATGAAGCGGAATCGAAAAGGGATTCAAAAGCAAGAGGTGAAGGAGTTATGAATACGATAAGAAAGGTCTGGGATATGACAGAGAGGGATGTGTATAATGTGTGTTTAGAAATAAATGTAATGAAAATACTTCAAAATGAGAGAAAACAGAAGAGTAGGGGGGGTACATAAAAAATGAGGATCATACATTTAAGTGATCTGCATATTGGCAGTGGGGAAAACTTGGAAAAAACTCAAATATTATTAGATAGAATCGATGAAAAATACGGAAATGAACAGAAAAAACCTGTAATACTAATTACAGGTGATATTGTGGATGATGCAAAAGCATGGCAATTTAAGGAAGCTAACGATCTTTTTCAACCTTTCATTTCCAAAAGGTATCAATTTTTACTATGCCCCGGAAATCATGATTATGGATGGAATGGAATGAAGTCAAGACCTGAAAACATAAAAAAATATGGGAAATTTTTATCTCAAGATACTGATTTTCCCGTAATTGAAAAAATTGGCGATTGTTATTTCATTGCTTTAGACTCTATGGAAGCCGAAACTGGTATTTTCGATTCTTATGGAGCTGAAGGAGAAATGGGTAAAGATCAAATAGATGATTTAAATTACGACATTGAGTACATTAAATCTCATTCGCCAAATGATAAAATCATATTATATTTACATCACCATCCATTCTTCTATAATCACTTTATGAGATTAAAGGATGCCGATAACTTAAAAGAAGTAATTAGAATAAGATCTGATGATGAAGCCAATACTATAAAGAAGGTTAACATTCTGTTATTTGGCCATAAACATGCTGAAAAGCAATTAAAACCAAAAGAGTCTAAATATGGCATTGATTTGATTTTGGCATCTAAGAAATCAACAGATATTGAAATTGGCACATTAACCGGAACAACGGATAAAGCTGTATTTAGATTTTATGAGATTGATACAGAAACATGTAGTGCCGTACCTGTTGAAGTATTAGTAAAAAGATTAACATAATATTTAAATTTTGTTGTGCGAACAAAACCCTTACCTTTTGGAACCCCTGCATGTTTCTAAAAATAGAAGATAGGATACCAGCCAAAAAAAGCAGAAACCCATAATATAATCCAGCCTATTGTAATCCTATCTTAAAATAGAAGATAGGATACCAGCCAAAAAAAGCAGAAACCCATAATATAATCCAGCCTATTGTAATCCAGTTTGGATAAATGACCTGGTTAAAGAAAAAAGCGAGGATTATCTGCAATAATGTTAGTGCCCCTGCAATTGAGCTTAACAGGTATAGATTCATTTTTTTAGCTTTCTCTTTCATTTTTCGTACCTCTTCTTCCTATGATACTTACTTTGGTATTACCCATATATATTATGCGCTGGTTTTATTTGGTAAAAACCACAAATTCTTCTGATGCTCCATACATCCCCCAAAAAAACATTAATAAGTATTCGCGCTCACAAATAAACGTATGCTAACCAAAGAAACAGTAACTGACCTGTACACAAAATGCGCAACAGAATTGCCGAAAGATGTCGTTGAAAAGCTGAGGGAGTCTTATGATAATGAAGAGGATGAGACTGCGAAATATATTCTAAAGACGGTTCTTGAGAATATTGATATCGCGAAAAACGAGTCAAAGCCAATATGCCAGGACACAGGCACTCCTATATTTTATATCAGCTATGACAACAGCCTGCCTTTGGACAAGATAGAGAGACTAGTGGAGGAGGCGACTGTTGAGGCTACAGAAAAAATACCGTTGAGGCCGAATGCAGTTGATCCCATGTCCGGTGAGAATGTAGGGAACAAGCCTATTATTCATTTTGAGGCATCAGATAAGTTTAGGATTGACCTGCTAATGAAAGGCGGGGGCTCTGAGAATGTTTCTGCGGTTTATAGTCTGCCTGATGCTGAATTGGGCGCAAACAGGGATGTTGATGGTGTTAAGAAATGCGTATTGGATGCGGTCTTTAAGGCGCAGGGCAAAGGTTGCCCCCCGTATATTATTGGCGTGGCTGTGGGGGGGAATGTTGAGGAGGTTGCGCATTTGTCCAAAAAGCAGTTGTTGAGGAGCCTGGATGATGCTAACGGGGATGAAGGCCTGAGGAAAATTGAGGCGGATCTGCTTTCGAAGATTAATAAACTTGGAATCGGCCCTTTGGGTTTAGGTGGAAAGACTACTGTACTTGGCGTAAAGATGGCCAAATCTTACAGGCATCCTGCATCGTTTTTTGTTGGTGTCTCATTCGGGTGCTGGGCTCTCAGGAGGCAGTCTTATGAATGAATTTTTGAAGCTGAAAGCAGGGGACCGATTTTTGCTTAACGGGACTATTTTTACAGCAAGAGACAAGGCTCATCTTTTTTTGCTTGAGAATGATTTTGACAGGATAAGAGGGTCGATAATCTACCACTGCGGCCCGATAATTAAGAATAATGAAGTTGTTGCAGGGGGGCCCACAACAAGTTCCAGGCTGAATCCGTATACTGTGAAAGTGATTGAGAAATACGGCATAAAGGCAATTATCGGGAAAGGGGGGATGAATAATTGCGTGCTGGATGCCCTGAGAGGAAAGGCAGTTTATTTTTCTGCTGTGGGCGGGGCTGCGCTGGTCTATGCTAAAAAGATGAGAGTAAAGAATGTCTATAAAAAAGAGTTTGGGATGCCTGAGGCGATATGGGAGCTTGAGGTCAGGGATTTCCCACTGATAGTTGCCATGGATTCACATGGCAACAGCCTTTATGATGATGTTCTTTTGAAGTCAAGGAAAGTTCTGGAATCGTTGAGTGATGGTTAATTCTCTTCTGTTATTTCATTGTATGCTGCTCTTGCTGCTATTGCGCCCTCTGCTGCTGCTGCGATTATCTGCTTCAGGGAATTATTAGTCACATCACCTGCAGCAAAAACTCCTTTGATGTTCGTTTTCTGCTCCCTGTCTGTTTTTATGAAATTGTTTTCCAGTTTAATGCCTATATCTTTTGCGAGTTCAGTGCGCGGTGTTGAGCCGATCTCTATGAAGAGGCCGTCGAGTTTCAGCTCTTTTTTGTTGTCCAGCATTACGGCTTCAAGTTTGTCTTTGCCAATTAACCTGGTTATGTTTGAGTTGAATATTGATGATATTTTGTTGTTTTTCTCTACAAGATCAATCCACGCCGGCTCCGGCCTGAAGAAATGGTCTTTTCTGTATATGATGTACACCTGTGATGCGTGCTGTGAAAGCAGCAATGCTGCGGTCAGAGCAGCGTCATTCCCGCCAACAACGCCAACTTTCCTGTCTTTGAAAAAGGCAGCGTCGCAGGTTGCGCAGTAGCTGATGCCCCTGCCGATAAGCCTGCTTTCATTGTCCATGTTCAGTTTTCTTTCTTCTGTGCCGGTTGCAAGAATTATCTTTTTTGCGTGATATGTCTTGTCATGCGTCTTTACCTCGAAAAGCTTGTTTTTGGATATCTTTTTTACTTTTTCTGATTTGATTTCGACACCAAGATTTGCTACCTGCTCTTTCATTTTCACTGCAAGGTCAAATCCGGTGATCTTTTTGTAGGTGAGAAAGTTGCATATCTCGTATGCTTTTGCGGCTGCGCCGCCGGTTATTTCGCCGAGGACGAGGGTCTTTAGCCTGTAGCGCGCAGCGTAGACTGCCGCGTTCAGGCCTGCGGGTCCTGCGCCTATTATTATCAGATCGTATGTTTTCATGCTTATTCCTCTTGTGGTTATGTTTATCACCATTGTTTTTTATATGTCTATTGAGGGTTCTATCGGCAGGGTGTATATTGACTTTCTTTATATAGGCGCCGCCACATTGTATCTGGTATGCAATGCAACCTGATGCTGAAAGATATGGCGCAGTATGAGAAGCCGAGAGAGCGCCTTCTGAAATACGGGGCGGATGCGCTTTCTTTTGCTGAGCTGCTTGCAATCATTATCAGGTGCGGGACAAGGGATGAGAATGTGCTTGACCTATCGCGCAGGATTGTTTCAGAGTCTGGTGTCCGGCAGCTGCAGGACATGACTGTCGGGCAGATGAAGAAGTTCAAGGGCATAAAGGATGCAAAGGCTGCGCAGATAATTGCTGTTTTCGAGATTGCAAGAAGAGTATCTTCAGGCAGGGAGTCTTTCAAACTGAAGATAGAGAATTCCAAAGATGTTTCTGATTACCTGATGGCGAAGATGAAGAACCTGAAGAAGGAGCACCTGGTTGGGCTTTATCTTGATACTAGAAACCATCTCATAAAAGAGGAGACAATATCAATCGGCACACTGAACTCGAGCCTCATCCACCCGCGCGAGATATTCAGGGGCGCTGTCCAGGAAGCCTGCGCGTCAATCATACTTGTGCACAACCATCCGTCAGGGGATCCTGCGCCCAGCAGGGATGATATTTCTGTTACAAAGAAGATAGTAAAGGCGTCTGAGATTATGGGTATTGAGCTTCTGGATCATGTGGTAATCGGGAACGATAAATATGTCAGCCTGAAAGAGGACGGGCTGCTTTGATTGAGATAGATAGACTATATTTCTGATAGGATTCTTTTTTTGATACTTTTCCGACAACCATAAATCTGTGGATTATCATAATAATTTAAATTATTTAGTATCTATATATTGATTAGTTGAATGATGACAGTATGATGATGGAATGATATTCGGGGAATATATGAGGGATTTGGGGGTTTAAAATGGTATACTGCGCGCACTTCAGGGATGTTAACCCGCAGATGGCAAGCGAGGTCGGGATCAAGGCGCTTAACATAGCTGAGCTTTCTAATCTCGGGTTTCCTGTGCCGAGGGGGTTTGTCATCAAATCGCGCGCCCTGAGTGATTATCTTCTTAAAAACAAGCTTGTTGAGCCTATCAACAATATCCTTGAGAATGTTGATATTGACAATTATGCGAGCCTGAATGATGCGCACAAAAAGATTACTGACCTGATAATGGCAGGAAGCATGCCTGATGGGCTGTCAGGTGAAATCGGGAGCGCGTATAAGAACTTTTGCGTCAGCGAGGATATGAAAGGGCTCAATGATGCTGCAAAGAGCATGATTAATGCCGGGCGCAGCGATGCTTATGTGGCTGTGAGGAGTTCTGCGGTCACAGGAGATATGAAATCATGCGCTTCCGGGCTGCATGCGTCTCTCCTGAATGTTATGGGCACTCCTGCGCTCCTGAAGTCTGTATTGAAGTGCTTCTCTTCATTCTATTCACCCCCTGCAATATATTACTACAGGAAAAACAATGTCAGGTCACCTGAACTTGCAATAATTGTCCAGGAGATGGTTGTCTCTGAAAAGTCAGGGGTCCTGTATACTGCAAACCCGGCAACTAATAATTTAAATGAATTTGTAATCGAGGGCTCCTACGGTCTTGGTGAAAGTGTTGCGCGCGGGGAAGTTACACCGGACAGGTATGTGCTGAATGTGCAGAGCGGGACAATCACTGAAGCCAAGGTGAGCAAAAAGGCGTCAATGGTGATAATAGACCAGCTGAATGGCGGTGTCAGGAAAGAGAGAGTGGCGTCTGAGGAGGCTGACACTTCAATCCTTTCAAACAATGAAATCAAGGTTATTGCAGAGATTGCAGACAAGATACAGGTGCATTTCAATCATCCCCAGGATATTGAATGGGCAATTGCCAAGCGCAGGGCGTATGTTCTCCAGTCTGTCCCGATTAACATAATACCTTCAGAGCAGGAACAGGCACCTGATGCGAATGAAAGCGGAAATGCAATATGTTGCGGGACCGGGACTAATATATGTAGTAGTGTTGATGGTGAAATCAGGGTGATTAACAGCCCGTTTGAGCTTGGCAACATCAACAGTAACAATATCGTGGTTGCGCCAACAGCATCCGTTGACCTATTGCCGGTGCTTAAGTCAGTCAGGGGAGTCATTACAAATAACGGGGGGATGCTCTCCAGCCTTGCAAAGATTTCAAGGGAAATGAATGTGCCCATGATAGTCGGCGTATGCGATGCAACCACGAAGCTGAGTGAGGGGATGAATGTGTCAATGGACTGCAGAAGCGGGAACATCTATGGAAGAGCAGAGGCTTTGGAAAGTGAACATAGAAACGGGGAAGGTGACACTGCAGCAGCTGATTCTTTCGAGGATGAGGAAACAATTATTGCCACTAAAATAAAACTGAATGTTCTTAGCGAAGCAGATTGTGAAAATATGAAAGATGCATCTGACGGGATCGGATTTATGTCTTTTACAAGCAATCTTTCAGTAGAAGCGGCTGGCAACATGAACGGGCAGACAGGTCCGGAAGGCGAAGGTCCTGTGGATTCTCGGAGCGCTTCAACATTAAAGGTTATTGATTCTTTTTATCCAAAAAGTGTCTGGGTAAAGACAAAAGAGATGCATGACCCTGATTTCAAGAACCAGTTGAATGAACTGAAAATGATTGTTGACAAGGGATACAATAATATTGGCATCATGCTTCCTGGTGTCCATCACCAGTCATTTATCGAGAAAGTAAAAGAGATGGCGACAGAGACAGGGCTGAACCTGTCTTCTATTGAATATGGGATATCTGTAGATACGCCTGCAGCGTGCATGATGACTGAAGAGCTTTCAAATACGGGCATAAAGTTTATGTCCATTGATTATGAGAAGATTATCAGGAATACTCTCGGGCTTAGTCCTGATACCAAAATCACTAATCATGAGATGCATCCTGCTGTGCTCAAGATCATCAAAAACTGCATCAGAGATTATCACGGGCATAAGATACATACCTCAATCCACGGCAAGGGTATAGTCAACCAGTCCTTTGTCGAGAAGTTAATAGAGTTCCATATTGATTCTATTTCTGTGAACAGGAGCGAGTTTAAGATGCTGAAGTATGTAGCTGCAAGAACTGAGAAAAAGATGCTTCTTGACATAATGATGCACAGAAGTTGAGGACCGGTTGTTTTTATGCTTTCTTCTCATGACCTGGCAAAAATAGAAAAGTCAATTGCCAGGCATGGTGCAAAGACTGTTGCCCTGCAGGTTCCCGAGGGGCTGAAGAGTGATGTTTGCAGCATAGCCAGACAGATTGAGGAGCTATCTGTGGATGTTTTGATTTTTGCTGACCCGTGTTTTGGGGCGTGTGATGTTTCTGATGTTTTGATGGAGCGCGCAGGATGCGATCTGGCTGTCCATGTGGGGCATTCTGAGATGGTCAGGAAATTAAGTATTCCTGTTGTGTATGTTGAGTATTTTTCCAGTACAGATGTTGCAGGCATCTTGGAAAAGGAGATGAAGAAACTTAAGAATTTTAA
>JAIWAJ010000060.1:0-8141 GCA_048634435.1 Methanosarcinales archaeon | reverse complement strand
AGGGTTGCGTTTTTTGGAGTGTTTTTTTGGGCGCTTGCTTGTGGGTGGCCTGTGTTTGATATTGGGTTTCTGGCGGCTGCTGCGGCCAGTCTTTTGTTTCTGGCTGTTTGATGGCGCCTGATTGCCCTGGGTTTTTGGTATTTTGTGCTGTTTTTCGGAAACTTTATTTACTAGCGTGACCTTATTTTTGTGTGATGGTTGTTGATGAGTTGGTTATGTTGAGGTTTGAATTAGGTTGTACATGTATAAATGCATACTGACCAGATATATTTTTTGTAGAATGATAATATCTGAAGTTTGAAGAAAAGTTGGTGTTTATTTGGATCAAAAAGAAGCGAAGTGGATACTTCGGGATAAAACAAAAAAGATAATGAAGAAGATAGTTTCTCTTAGGGCTTCTGTTCCAGTTTCTGCATCAAAGTATGAGCACGAACTAGAGAGAATCAAAAGTTATTATAATTATTTTCCAAAAGGTTCGAGATTGGGAGAGAATGTATTTGATGAATGTCTCTCTGAGCTTGAAAAGTTGGAAGTTGAAGTTGGAAGAGAGGAAAGTGTTGGAGTTGAGAGAGAGAGGAAGGAGTTGGAGAGAATATCGTCTCTTGCGAATGCTAATAAGCACTGGGATGATGCGATAGATAAAAAGCGCATAGAAGCTGAGAGGGAGAGGAAAGAGTGGGAAAG
Organism: Methanosarcinales archaeon; assembly: GCA_048634435.1. Lineage (GTDB taxonomy): Archaea > EX4484-52 > EX4484-52 > EX4484-52 > B79-G9 > B79-G9. The sequence continues at coordinate 7,457 of JAIWAJ010000060.1, read as the reverse complement.
AATATCGTCTCTTGCGAATGCCAATGAGTGGAAGAGCGAGCTTGGGATGTATGACCCTTTTGGTGAGTGTCCTGTTTGTAAGCGCAATCATAGGCAGGGTACTTTGTCGCGTGATAAACAGGGTCATATTGTTTGTAGCAATTCTAAATGTCCTGCACATGATCCGCGTTATCGCGCGTCTCTTATCGGGGGCAGACCTTCTACATTTGGTCTGGAGCTTGGGGCTTCTTTGAAAACTGGTGATAATGCTGTCGCCAGAACTTTGCGCCCTGCGTGGCGTAATTTTCGTGCAGCAGCTTCTGACAGGGTTTATAATCCGTTTAAGGTTAGAAAGGCGGGTATTGAGGCGCGGGGAAATGATGATAGGGCTGAGGAGCGCAAAACAGTGAAAGAGGATGCAGTTGATCGTTTTAGGGATGGCGACACTTATGAAGAGGTGGTGGCACGGTTGTTCGGGAAATATGAGCATGCTGGTTGGTGGGATGCTGAACGGGTTGGTATTTCTCTTCAAAAAAATGAGGTTAAGGAAATTATATGGAATGTTTATAACCATCCTGAAAAGTTCGGTATTTCTCGAAGGGAGATTTATGATAATAAAAATCCACGTTTAAAGACGGCATATGATTCTGTCCGAGGTCTGTCCGGGGCGGTGGGGCGCGCGAAGATACATATGGGCAACTGGACCAACAGAGGGAATATGGGTAAGATTTCGAATCTTCAGGCGAGGTTGGGGAAGTTGGAAGGTGAGAGGGATGCTCTTGAGAAAGACCTGGCTCATGCTAATGATGAAGTAAGTGTCAGAGCGTTCAAAGCCAGGCTTGATGTAAAGCAGAAGGAAATCGAGGAGACTTTGAGGAAGATTGAGGATGTTGAGAAGTACCCGGAGCTGGGGAAGAGGAATTTTGCGGGGGCTGGAAGATGGCTTAAAGCGAAAAGTAAATCATTGAGAGATGTTAAGGATAATGCCGGCGGGAAGATTGTTGGTGGGTACAGTGCGCTCAAGGCGAAAACGTCCGGAGCGCTTAGCCTGGTTTTTGCGATGATTATTTTTGCAGCTATGCTGGTTTTGACATGGACTGCGGGGGATGCTTATTTTCCGATTAATGCATGGCAGGTCGTTACTTTTCTGGTTCTTACCATCCTGATTGCGCTTATCAAGATTTCGCTTTCAGAGGACAAGTCTGCTGAGCAGGAGGCTAAGGAGATAACGGGTCTTATAATTCTTGCCGGTACAATTATTGCTATTATTATTGGCATAAAGCTTGGCAACGGGTTTTCATGGGGGTCTTTAATATTCTGTATTATCTGCGGTCTGTATGTGTTTTTTGATTTTATGACAGACAGTGTGATCGTGAGTTTCATGCTGTTTGCGGGCATGTGCTTTGTTGTTTATTTTACGATGACCGGGTGGATGGATATGGTTGGGGTGCAGGCTGAGAAGCTGGCGATTGAGACAGGGTTTGATGAGGCGATAGAGACGAGCATCCATTCCATCAGCGACGGGGCGGCGGATGTGTGGCTTATGCTTTCTGATCCGAATGCGTGGTTTCAAAAGAAGCAGACTGAGAAGGATATGGCGAAGGCTGAGGGGCAGACGAAGAAGGCTCTTGAGATCACGGGTGCCACTATGTGGCCGGGTACTGTGAATATGGGTGAGACTGCTAATCTTGTGGTGGAGGTTGAGAATTTTGGTGATAAGGAGGCGAAGAGTGCTGAGGTTTATGTCAGGGTTGATGAGGATGACCAGGGGCATGTTTCTGTTCGCGGCTATAATGTGGGAAAGGATAAGGCCTCAAGATATCTCGGGAATGTCCTGAGCGATGCGACGGCGCGGCATGCGTTTACTATTAGTGCGCCTCCTGACTGCGTCGGGACGTTTAAGCTGACTTGTGGTGTGTCTTATGAATATGATGTTGTTGCTACAGGTGATATTGCTGTTATTTCCAAGGACCGGTTTGAGGAGCTGAGGAGGCAGGGAAAGATGAGATCAACGAGGCATGTTACCACGTCTGGCGGGGGGCCGGTTTCAGTTAATGTGCAGACTGATAAGGATGAGCCGATTCCTGTTCTCCTTGCTGATGAAGTGGGAGATGGATCAGGCACCGCTACCGAGGTCCAGGTCCATATTACTGTGCATAACCACGGGGCGGGCAGCGGTACTTTGAGGCTTACTGATATGGTTGTCAAGATGCCGAAAGGTTTTGAAATCCACAAGGATGCGACAGGAGAGGATGATGCTGAAAGGGATTGTGGCTTGGTGAATTTTTCACAAGATGATGATTATGAGTATTATCATGTGAAGGCTTTCGGGGGAGATGGCTGCGGAGAGTATATAGGTGATGGTGGTGCTGCAGGAAGCGGCGGCGGTGGCGGTGAGGAGCTTGGTGGAGATTCTGATTCTGAGGAGGGTGAAGAGGCAGAGGATGGTGGAGATGAGATTGATAACTGCAATCTCTTAGAGGACCGGAAGATGTTCATGTGCGATATGACGTATACTCCGCCTGTCGGTGCCAAGTTGTCTTTTCCCAAGCATCTGCCGTTCATGGTGGATATTAGTTATGATTATAGTTACGAGAAAAAGACTTCTTTTAGTGTCAAGGCAGGGTTCTTGAAGAAGGATGAGAAGCCTAAGAAGTGCAAGGACGGGGGGGATTCGTCTTCTGGGGCCGGATCTACTTCTTCTGGCGATTCAACTCCATCGCCTACTCCAACTCCTAGTCCAACACCTAGTCTAACTCCAACACCTACTCCGACTCCTAGCCCAACACCTAGTCTAACTCCAACACCTACTCCGACTCCTAGCCCAACACCTAGTCCAACTCCGACACCTACTCCAACTCCGATATCAGAACCTTGTGATGGTGGAGCGGATACTGATTGGGGGGAGAATGAGGATGATTGTAGTGGCTCAAATAAAAGGTGTTTTGGTGGTGTGTGTGTGACTTGTGGTGGAAATTTTGTAAATGGGCTTTGCTGGTATGAGGCTTGGAATGACCGTAGTTGTGTTTCTGCTTGTGGAGGGCATGGTGGGTGTTATAGGCAGATTGGTAATATTTGTCATTGGAATGATGATGGAAGTTGTAGTGCTTGTAAGTCATTCCATCCGGGGTTATTGTGCGGTGCGACAATAGAGGAATTTGCTCCCTATTATTCAAGTTCAGACAATAATTGCTATCATCGTAATATTAACGAAAATGTTTGTGACGCAGGGTTTGGGAGTGGTACAGGAAATAGGATATGTGCATGCAACAAGTAACTGAGTGTTAGGAATACATAGACTTTGGTTTAACAACAGAAAATATCGGGCTTGCTTTTGATGTGCTATTAGTTGTATATGAGTACTCCGAGGCTGTTTCTTATGCCGATGCCAAGGCCGAGTATTATTATTATCATTTTCAGGAATTTGTTTTCTGTTTCGTTTTCTGAGTATTTGTCTATTGCCCAGAGCGCGAGGGGAATCACTGCAAGCTTTAGTGCGAACATTATCCATGAGCCTGAACCGTTTATTAGGAGGATGCTGTTTGTTTCGAGATATTCCATGAATGTTCTTCCAAGGACGTGCTTTTCGTTTTCAAAGGTGGCGTTTGCGTATACGTATGTCAGTGCCACAAATGTTCCTGTGGCGTCAAGCAGGTGGGCCATTATTGCTGCTATGTTCCAGTTTGAGAGGAATTTTTTTGCGCGGGGAATATGTTTTTTGACTTGCAGAAGCAGGATGAACCAGGCGAACCAGATTGCGTATATGAAGAGGAAATTGCTGATGTTCAGGGTTTGGGGAGTGGTGATGACTGCTGCGATGGTTATTGCGCTTAGGGCGTAGCCTGCGAAGCCCCATGTGTGGAGGAGCTTTATTTTTCTTGTTTTTTTGAGGCGCAGGGCTGCAAGGAGGGTCAGGAATGAGATTATGAAGACGAGGATGTAGATAAAGGGAGTGACGAGATAGTCTGATGTTATGATGTTTAAGTCCCTTATGATGCGCAGGGAGCCGCCGAAGATTATCCAGCCGAGCAGTGATTTTGCGAATTCGCGGTTGATTATTACTTTGCTTTTCCTGAAGAAGTGCTCGTAGATGAGCCATATTGCGATTACGAAGATTATGGCGTAGGTGAGCGTGTTTACGATGGTGTAGCCGCTGTCGTGTTTTATGGGATCAAGGTAGTATTTGTCTATGAATTCTTTTATCATTTTATGTGCCTTTATGATTTGTAAGTTATTTAAGTGTCTGTTTACATTTATTTGATTATGGAGAAGAGGATTTTTATATTGTTTTCAGTTATGCTAATATCTGCCTTTTTTGTTTGTGGGTGCCCGGACGGGCAGACCAAGACAGAGGTTGAGAGTATTGATCTTCTTGTGATAAGGGATGTTATTGCCATACCTTCTGCTGAACTGAAGGATTCAAGCAAGCTTGTCGTGAGGATGGAGGTGCAGAATGTCGGGCAGAATGAGCTGTGGATGCTTGTTGATGATGATTCGCAGTCGACCATTAAGTGTGATCCGGAGAAGAAGGATGATTGTTTTGACGGGGATATGGTGCTTGTGGATCATTGTGGGGTGTTGTATCCGCTGACTGATTTTAGTGTGGTTTCAGAGGCAGGTACGGTGTGTGGTGATCCGAATTATAAGATCAGGTTGGGAGGCACAAAAGATGAGATTAGTTCAGATGAGGGCTGCTACCTTAAGTTTGACCCGCACCAGGTGCATATATTCCAGTGGAAGGTCAACACACCTGCAAAGAGTGATATCGGCGGTCTTGTTAATGAGTGTGATTTTAATCTGCAGACCATATATTCAGCTAAAGCAGAGACTATGACTTATGTTTATTTTGCTGTGCCGCAGGAGGTGGCACAGAGGGTGTATACTGGCAAGGATCTTACGCTTGTCGGGGATAATGTCGCAAGCTACGGGCCTGTTGTAGCTAATTTTGAGACAGGTGAGGCGCAGCCGGTAACTGCGGGCAAGGATAATACGTGGACGGTTTATCTGAATCTTAAGAATCTCGGGAGCGGTATTGCGAAGATTGACAGCATAAAGCTGGAATATGACTCAGGTGTCAGTCCTTCAGATGATTGTGAGCTTATAGAGGAGGGTGGAGCTGCTCATCTGAGTGCATCTGCTATCAAGGAGTCTATTGAGGAGTACATTGAGATGAGTGAGACTGCCTGTATTGAGGAGTATAAGGAGCGTTCTAAGAAGAAGGCTGATACCTGCAAGGCTCGTTGTGAGGCAGTGTATGCCGCTTGCTTAGTTGTATGCTCTGCGTCAGTAGTAGAACCGCTATGTAGTGCGACTTGCCTGGAATCTAGGAAAAGTTGCCTGGCGGGGTGTGGCAGCAGTAATGATGACGTTGGTGATCGATGTGACTATGCGGGTTGCGATGATCTGGAACCTGAGGAGAGGAAGAAGTGTGAGAATACGGAATTGCTTGAGGGCAAGCTTGAAATATTCAAGACAGAGTCTTCAAGGATATCATGCACGATGAATGTGCCTAGCGAGGTTGTTATTATGCAGCCGTATAAGTTTATTACGACTGCTACTTATGCTTATTCGCAGGGAAGGAGCCTCAAGATCAAGACGAAGCCGCATGTTGCATGATTTTTTGCTGTTTTGGCGGGTGCTGGTTGTGGTTTGTCAGCAGGGATTTTTCTGTATTGCCCGGGAAACCGGCGTTTGAAAGAAATTTGTCATGAAACGGTGGAATAAACTATATATATTAGCTTGAATAAATTATAGGTATAATTATTAGATATGTACAATGTACTATGTTTTATGCGGGGGTATTGATATGAAAAGGTTATTGTTTTTGGCTGTGATTTTGAGTATTGTATTGGTTTCTGGGTGCAGCGGCAACCAGTATGTGGTGCAGAATGCCGGAGGAGTGATACAGGATTTTTCTTTTGATTTCGGTTCTGTGTATGATGATGATACAGTAATGCTTACAGTTGAGGTGCAGAATGTTGGCGGAAAGAAGATTGATTCGACTGAGTTGTACATCTACGGCCAGAATATGGGCGGTGATACTAATGTCTGGCAGGTTAAGCATGCTTCGCTAGGTGTCGGGCAGTCTAGCCCATATATCCATGACACGCTACCTTCTGCGGACTTTATGCCGCCTGATGCAGAGCAGGGAATTCCCGGGGAGGGAAGGATGTATACGTTTGTTCTTCAGCCGCCGGATATGCTTGACGGGATACCGCCTGTGAGGCAGGATTTTTATGCAAGGCTTTGTTTCCCGTATTCTACTTCAACTTTGACGCAGGTTGAGTTGACGTCGAAGAATGAGATGAGAGCGAAGAGGATTACCAGTACGAAGGCGGATACGATTAATGCTGCAGGGCCTATCCAGCTTGAGCTTAAGACCCAGAAGAATGTGAGGTCGAAGGCTGGCAGCGAGCTGCCGCTGGTTTTCAGTGTGAGAGATGTCGGGGGCGGTTTTGCGACTGATATGGAGACTTCGTGTTCTGTGGATACAGATACGATGGACAGGGGAAGGGTCTATGTTGTGGTGACGGTAGACGGCCAGGATGCTGATTGCGGCGGCGGCGAAGTGTACCTGAAGAAAGGCGAGGGCACAATATACTGCAAGTATGCTTTCGGCGAGGCTGATGCACCGAGGACTAATTTCAGGGTTGTTGCGACGGCTTTCTATAATTATTATGTAGAGAGGGCGACGAGTGTCCAGGTGCAGGATTCGTCTATTGACTGATCTGGCTGGTGTTTGTTCGCGGCCGGTTACCCGGCCTTTTTTATTGTATGTAAAGTATGAACCGACAATAAAAATGCTTAGGATTCTCCAATTATCACCAATATCCTATGATTTTTTATTGTATGTAAAGTGTATCGCACAATAAAAAGCCTGACACAAAGTGTCATGATTTTTCTTTCTTTTATTAATTTTGCCGGTCAATATTGTATTTATGTTGAATAGTGTCAGGAGTGGCTGGGTTGGATGAGGTTCGGATTTTTGGTTTTGGCTGCCTGTATGGTGTTTGTTTTGGGATGTCCGCAGCCGATGGGTATCATGGATGGCGTCAGGATCAACAGCTTTGGGTTTGATTCTTCCACTATCAGCGAGGGGGAGGAGGTTGAGCTGTCTCTTGCGATTGAGAATGTGGGTGCGTATGATTCGACGGAAGTGAGTTTTTATGTTTACGGGTATGATGGCAAGTGGAATGCTGGCAGTTATGATGTCCCGGGGGGTTCTTCCGGGGGTGTTTCGTGGGGTGTTGACTCTTTGAGAGGGCGCCATACGGATACCGGGGTTCCCGGGGCGAGCGCGAGTTTTCACGAGATATTTACAATGCCTGAAAAGTCAGTTGCGAGTGGCATAACACAGAATTATATGTTTTATGGACGGCTTTGCTATGATTATGAGACGACTGCGTATGCTATGCTGAAGACTGTCAGTGCGTCGCAGAAGAGGGATGAGAAGAGGAAGGGTGTTTTTTCACAGGGTG
>JAIWAJ010000059.1:0-8113 GCA_048634435.1 Methanosarcinales archaeon | reverse complement strand
AAGCGGCCTGAACTTCTCAAGAGTAGATGTCGCAGCAGCGCTCTCAGAGCCCATACCCAAAGGCATCATCTCAACGCAAAGCAACGCAACACCATTCTACACACTCAACAGCAACCCGAACATAACATCCCTGGATGCAGGAACATCAAAACAGATAACATGGACAATAAACGCAACCGGCAGTTACGGAACTTATGATTTCTTTGCATTCACTAATCTTAATGAGGGGGAAGACGAGATAACATCAAACAACGTAAACATCACAATAGTCGACAATACTTACCCTCAGCTAAATATTGAATCCCCTCAGGCAGATGCTGCCCTGGATACTTCAACTATGGACTTCATATTCAATGTTACAGACGACTTTGACGACACACTCAGCTGTTCATTATACCTGAACGGGCAGCTCAACCAGACAAATGCCTCAGTCTACAAAGGAATTTCCACAAACTTCACAAAGACCCTCAGCGACGGGAACTATTCATGGCACATCAACTGCACTGACACATACGGCAACCACAACACTACATCACCAGGAAACCTTACTGTCGACGCAACATACCCGGCATTCTCAGATTACAAAAGAACTCCAGACACACCAAACGAAGACCAGAACGTACAGGTAAACGCAACACTTTCGGAAACTTCGAACACTGTCATATTGGAATGGAACAGCACAACCAATTATACTGTTATAACAAATTCCGGACTTGAATATTATTTCACAATAATAAACGGAAGCAGCAATTACACAGCCCACGATAGTATAACGTACTACTGGTACGCCAATGACACCACCGGAAACATGAACAAATCCGCACAGCAGTCATTCACAATCGCAAACCAGCCGCCGACAGTCAGCGCCCCCTCGCTGAATGACACAACCCCAAAGACAAACGACATACTAAACTGCACTGGAGGAACATTCAACGACAACGACGAAGAAGACACAGAGCAAAACAGGACACATATATGGTACGACACTGGCGCAATAATATCAGGACAAATATCGCAGACATTGAACCTCTCTCTTTCAGGGCTGGACAAAGGGGACAATATAACCTGCAGTGTAAGAGTAGATGACGGCTACAACTGGAGCACTTGGGTAAATTCAAGCAATAATGCCATAATCCAAAACACAGCACCAAACCCACTGACAGTAAACGCACCATTGAACGGAGCAACAAATCAGGAACTCTCAGTAACCCTGAATGTAACCGTAACAGACCCTGACACAGACACAATGAACGTAACTTTCTGGAACAATGCCACAGGACAGCAGATAGGAAACACCACAAACATAGCAGACGGAAGCTATGCTAATATAACATGGTCAGGATTAAGCTACTCAACAACTTATTACTGGTACACAAACTCAACTGACAGTGAATATACAGATAAATCCAATATCTGGAACTTCACAACAAAAGATAGTCCAACTTACTCTATACACCTGAACTCACCAGACACCCAGACAGCAACAAACGACAACACACCTGACTTCAATTTCACAATATCTGGAACAGGAAACTCCTACAATTGCAGCCTCTACATGAATGGAACAAGCAAGGGAAGCAACGAAACCGTTTCAAACAACACTGCAACAATCCTAACATCTACAACACTCACAGACGGCAACTACGCATGGTACATAAACTGCACTCTGGCAGGAGTTGCAAACAGTTCAGAGACAAGAACATTGACAGTAGATGCAACATCTCCTGTAATAACAATCCTCTCGCCAGGCACACAATCAAACTACTCAACACAAACAATATCATTCAACACAACACTAAACGAACCCGGCTCATGGTGCGGATATTCTCTAGACGGCGCACCAAACACCACAATGCCCTACACAACAGGCAAATGGGGGCACACAAACCAAAGCATGACCGAAGCCCAACACACAGTCCAGTTCTTCTGCAATGACACAGTAGGCAACATGGCAAACACAACAGAGCGCACATTTACGATAGACACAACACCTCCTGTCTTCAACACCCCGACACCCGCAAACAACTCAATAACAAACACAGACATAACACTCAGCGCCGCGGACACAGGCACAGGCATTGCATCAGTAAAATATTCTATCAGCGGCTCAGCGAATGTCACATCATCAACTATCCCCCTGATGAGTCTGGCAGAAGGTGTAAACACCACTATCAGAGTATATGCTGAAGACTTCGCAGGTAACATCAACCAAACCCAATATGTATATACAAAAGATACAACAGCACCAGCACTCACAATAAACCTGCCGACAAACTCAACAGAAACAACCACAAACAGCACAGAACTCAACTATAGCTTGGATGAGCTTGCGAATGCTACATGGTACATAATTGACAACATCCGCCAGACACTAAACAACTCAGTACTTAGAGACAATCTTACAATCAACTTCACAGACACAGCAGGCAGGCACACACTATACATATATGCAAACGACTCAATAGGCAACCTTGAGACAGGAATTGTAGACATAAAACTGAACAGACAACTGAACATGAGCAACTACACACAGGCACTTGAAAACAGCACAGGAGCCACAGTTAACATAACAGGAAACATCACAGGCCCCATAACAACCAACGAAAGTGTATGGGTAAACCAGACACTAAACATGACACTCAACATAACAAATACAATAGTCACACTTGAAAACTTCCACGGTCTGGACGCCAGCTGGTCAATATTCGAAATGAACTCCACAAACACCACCATCCAAACCAGAATACAGGGATACGGCACAAAAGCAGGCAAGATGGTATATCTCGGCAGAGTAAACAAATTCCTGAAAAACAAAAAATATAACGGGACAGTAACATTCAGCCCTCATAACTCATCAGTCTATACAGAAGTCATGTACTGCGCAGACGACGACGCAACCTCCTGCACCAGAATAGGCGCATGCATAAACGACACATTCAACGGCACAGCCTGCTACACAGACAAATCAACAAACATAACAGTACACGTACCCCACTTCTCATCAGTCATCCTCGGAAACGACACAATTGCCCCAAAAATCACAATAGACACTCCCATAGACACTGAAACAAACGGATTCGACATCGGCATAAACCTGACAGTCACAGAAGACACAAGCGCATGCAACTACAGCCTGAACCACAGCGCATTAACCAACATCACAATGACAAAAACAAGCGCAACACACTTCACAAAAGCAATAAGCGCATTCCTGCCAAACGGCGACTACACGCTAAACGTAACATGCAGAGACGCAAACAACAATTACAACACCACAAGCAAAACATTCACAGTCCTTGACAACATCAAGCCAATAATGTCTGCCCCCTCAGCAAGCAAAACAACAACCAGCGCAACAATCACCTGGACCACAGACGAAAAAACAGATGCAAGAATCAACTACAGCACAACAACATCCCTCGGCACACACAAAAACACAACAGAAAACGCAACTACACATTCAATTGCCATATCAGGCCTCTCAAGCAGCACAAAATACTACTACAACATCACATCCTGCGACCTTGAAGACAACTGCAACACAACAGGACATCACAGTTTCACTACAAGCGCATCCGGTGACATCGGCGGCGGCACACCTGGAAGGGGGCCAACCACCAGCGGCGCAGCAATCCCGCCGCAAACAGAAGAAGAAGAACCTGAGCAACAAGCAGAACCCAAAAAAGAAGAGGAAGAGCCCAAAGAAGAGCAAGCGACTCCGGAAGAGGACAGCGGGCAAAAACAAGAGGCACAGGAACTGATCTCAAGCGCGGAACACAAAATACAGTCACTTAAAGACAAATACGACCTGAAAGCAGCCACAGAAAAACTGGATGAAGCAAAGAAAGCATTTGACAGCAAAGACTACGCGAAAGCAAAACTGCTGGCAGCAGAAGCACTAAAACTAATCAGCCAGGCAGAGCCAAAAGCAGAACCGCAGGAAGTCGTACAGTGTCCTATAATTCCCCACAGGATACTAAATATATGCCTCATATACATTATCACAACACTAATAGTCCTGACACTGGCAACTCTGTTAATAATATCAAACAGAAAAAAGCTATCCCAAAGAGCACCAAAAACAGAATCTCCGCTCCCCATCCACAACACAGAAACAATCAAACCACACAAAAAAGAACCAGAACATCACCATCATCTTGATATAAACGAAGAAATAAGCAGACTCCTAAAAAGCCTATCAGAAGCAAAGCCGCTTCTGGACTCAAAAGACACTGTACTGGCCATGGATGCAAACAACAAAATAGACCAGATATCACTGGAGATAGACCAGGCAAAAGAACTGATGCACGCGGGCAACAAACACGAAGCAGCCCGTCACATCAAAAGAGGCAACAGGCTGCTTGAATCAATAAAAGAGGAACTATCAGATTCCGCCTGATTCTCCAAAAGCAATACAAATATTTAAAAAGAAATAGCATAAAATATAAACAACATAGAAGATACATGGATAGACTTTAAACTTCTAACAAAAAACAGGGGCTCAGCAATTCCGGGCAGTTTACCGGATATTTCAGAATTCCGTCCAAACAGGTTTAAATATAATGCTTTATAATATACAAAAAGTGGTGATAAAATGGAAATGATGCCAGAAAGCATGGGTTATGACAGAGCAATAGTGGTCTTCTCTCCTGACGGCAGGCTGTTCCAGGTGGAATACGCAAGAGAAGCAGTAAGGCGCGGGGCAACGGCACTTGGAGTAACATTCAGGGACGGCGTCATTTTTGGTGTCAAAAAAAGAGAATCAGCACTGGTAAAACCAGGCGAAAAAATATTCAAACTCGATGGCCACATTGCAGCAGCCACATCAGGACTCGTCGCTGATGCGAGAGTGCTTGTAGACAGCGCAAGAGTAAAGGCCCAGCAAAACAAGATGATTTATGATGAAGATATATCCGTCTCCACAATGGCGCGCTACATCGCAGACAGGCAGCAGGTATTCACCCAGTACGCTGGCGTAAGGCCATACGGGGTATCATTCTTAATAGGTGGGATAAACGACGAGGGAAAACTATTTGAAACAGACCCTTCCGGGCTCCTCCTTGAATGCAAAGCAAAAGCAATCGGCAAATCCGCTGACAAGATAAACGAGCTATTCGAAAAAAAATACAAGAAAGACATGAGCGATAAAGAAGCAGTCCAGCTCATCTGTGAAGCGTTCAAAAAAGAAGGGAAAATCACGCTTGAAGAACTGGTAATCCATGTCATCACGAAAAAGAGTTATACTGAATACAGCACAGAAAAATTAAAAAATCTAGGGATAAAAGCATGACAGGCACGACAAAAGAAGTAACTGCGCGATACACACACAGTGGCCACAAATTCGAGATACTCCTCGATTCGGAAAAAGTCCGGAAATACAAAGAAGACGGGAATGTCCAGATAAGAGACATCCTGATTGGCGACGATATCTTCACAAACCTGAGCAAAGCCGAGCGCGCAAAAGAAGACTTGCTTCTTGAAATATTCAAAACCAGCGACATCCTAAAGATTGCAGAACATATAATAAAACATGGGGAAATACAGCTGACCACAGAACAAAGAAGAGAAGCACATGAAAAAAAGAAAAACAAAATAATATCATACATCTCAAAACATGCTGTTGATCCAAAAACAAAACTGCCGCACCCCCCGCAAAGAATCGAGAACGCACTTGAGCAGGCGAAAGTCAGGATTGACCCGCTGACAAGGGCAGAAGACCAGATAAAAGACATAATCAAACAACTGCGTCCCCTGCTCCCCCTAAGTTTCGAGAACAAAGTGGTGGCATTCAGGATACCAGTAAAATACGCAGGAACAACAAGAACAGCCATCGCAAGGACAGGCAGCATATTAAAAGAAGAATGGTCCGGACAATACTGGTTCGCAGAAATAGAAATTCCGGCAGGCATGCAGGACGAGCTGTTCAGTGAAGTGAATTCAATAACCCACGGTGAAAACGAAAGCAAAATACTTGAGTCAAAAGATAATAATTAAAGGTGAGAAAATGGATAAAGAAAAAACAATAGAAAGCAAGACACTCCCTGCAGAACCCGCAAAAATAGTTGTGCCAGGAGACATACTAAAAGAGAGCATGGACATGCTCCCGGGAACAGGCACATTCAGGGAAAACAAGAATATAATCTCGAAAGTTCTTGGCATTGCAAGAACCGACGGTCGTGTGATTTCCGTCACCCCCTTAAGCGGTGTTTACATTCCCCAAAGAAGGGACTATATAATCGGCGAAATAAGCGGAATCAATTTCAGCAACTGGTCAGTCGACATATCCGGCCCATATGAGGCAAACCTGCCCATATCCGAAGTCAATGGATACATTGAACGCGACGCAGACCTCTCAAGATACTATGCTGTCGGAGACATAATTTTCGCAAAAGTCAACGATATTTCAAAAACAAAATACATCACATTGTCGATGAAAGACCCGAAAGCAAGAAAACTGACCGGCGGGTTCATAACAGAATTAACACCATCGAAAGTTCCGCGCCTCATAGGCAAAGCAGGATCAATGATAACTCTAATCAAAGAAAGAACAAATTCGTTCATATCTGTAGGCCAGAACGGCAGGGTCTGGATAAAAGGCGAAGATGATAATGTCGCGCTCCAGGCCATCGAAATGATCGAGAAATACTCACACACGCAAGGCCTCACAGACAAGATCAGTGACATGCTTGACAAAGCATTAGGAAAGCCAAAAGAAAAAGAATAACGAACAATAATATACTTCGCAGGTGAAACATATGACAAAAAAAGAGAGACCAGACAACAGGAAACTGGATGAGATAAGACCAATGAAAATGAAAGCTGGTGTTATAAAGCGTGCAGATGGCTCAGCACAGGTCGAATTCGGCCTGACAAAAGTAGTGGCAGCCGTGTACGGCCCGAGGCAAATCCACCCAAGGCACCAGGAAGACGCGACAAAAAGCGTTCTCAGATGCAGATACAACATGCTCCCGTTTTCAGTAAGCGACAGGAAAAGGCAGGGATACGACAGGAGATCAACAGAGTTGGCAAAAGTCATAACAGAAGCACTGGAGCCGGCATTATTCCTTGAAGAGTTCCCGAAAACAGCAATAGATGTTGATATGGAAATAGTCCAGGCAGATGCCGGGACAAGAGCTGCGGCAATCAACGCAGCATCACTCGCCATTGCAGACGCAGGAATCCCTATGCGCGACCTTGTAACATCCGTAGCAGCCGGGCGCGCCAACAAAGAACTGCTGCTTGACATGACAAAAGAAGAGGAAGACGCAGAGGATGCAGTTGACGTGCCGATGGCCATGATGCCGCGAACAGGAAAAATAACCCTCCTGCAGATGGACGGTATAGTAACGCCACAAGATACTGAAAAGATAATCAGCCTGGCAGAAGTTGGCTGCAAAAAAATATACGAAGCGCAGAAAAAGGCGCTTCTTGAAAAATACGGCTCATAATTACTCGGAGGTATACACTATGACACTCAAACTAACTAAAAATTACATATTGGAAAACATACTAAAAGATAAAAGAATGGACTCAAGAAAACTCGATGAGTTCCGTGAAATCACGATTGAGACAGGCATCAGCTCAAAAGCAGAAGGCTCTGCAAAAGTAACCATCGGCAAAACAACAGTAATTGCAGGCATAAAAATGGGTCTTGCAGATCCCTACCCGGACACACCAGAAGAAGGCGTGATGACAACATCAGCAGAATACCTGCCCATGGGCGCACCTGAATTCGAAAGCGGCCCGCCGAGAGAAGACGAAATAGTACTGGGGCGCGTGGTAGACCGGGCCATCAGGGAATCAAAATGCATTGACTTCAAAAAACTATGCATAAGGCCGAAAGAAAAAGTCTGGATGGTATTTGTTGATATATTCGTAACAGACCATGACGGGAACCTAGTCGATGCCTGCGGGCTGGCTGCAATCGCGGCCCTGAAAGATGCAAAAATGCCTGCAATCAAAGGTGAAGATGAGATAGACCGCGACCACCTGGAAGGCAGGCTCCCTCTCAAAGGCACGCCAATATCAATTACTGTCAGGCAGCACGACAACAAATACATCCTTGACGCAACAGCAAGCGAAGAAGAAGCATTGGATTCGCGGCTCACCGTCG
>JAIWAJ010000058.1:0-8228 GCA_048634435.1 Methanosarcinales archaeon | reverse complement strand
GCTCTTCCGATCTGATCCAGCCAATTATTGTATATAACAACAACCAAAAAACTCATAGCCATACAAAATTCAACCCGTTACCAGCATAAAATGTCAGATGAATTCATTGAATTAGACAGAATAGACATCAGATAGGAGAATATAAGGTCACTTTCTTAACCGAACACCAATTGAGCCACAATTACAGTTATAACCCCGGCTTCTGCAGCTGCTACATTAAAAGCTATCCATTTGGATTCTGAGTCCTTATATACCACATGGCCTAAATATGGTGGGAACATACATGCTGCAGCACTTCCTACTTTTTTTGCATGATCTATGAATTTATTTTTTCCAGAGTATTGTTCTTTACCTAAATCCGAATTTATTAGTACTTCTAAAATACTGCCATCCGCAGGTTCGCCATTCTCAAAATACAGTTTTGCTAGTTCTATATCCACTCCATCCATTATACCTGTATCGCCCGTGGAGTCTGAATCGGTTGAAAGCTCTATCATGTATGGAAGTTTTTTTCCTTTGGGGTCGTATAATCCTCCAAAAACTCCTGTTTTTTTCTCTGCATATTTTCTTAATCCTGAACCATAGATTCCTATATCCCTTTCTGCCTTTGCATGCGCTTCTTCACTATCAGTACCTGTTTTAATCCTATTCTCTTCCAGATATTTGATTCCATCTTCTTTTAGTCCTTTATATAATGTATCTGTTTTTTTTTGACGTGCTTCTCTCATTTGTACCACCTCTCTTTCTATCATATCGTAGCAACTATCCTATAATTAGACGTTAAAGTATTTAAAGCTTTCGATAATATTACTACCCTTTGGTGACTTTGGGGTGAAATTCGATTGTCCTTTGGTGGATTTTTGTGTTTTTTGTGGTTAGATGGGGTGTCAATAACCGCCGGTCAATAGACCGGCGGCATGCTTTGCATGCCCCACACACATCACCAAAGGTTCTTGACACGCAAAGATTCCGCGTACCGCTACTCAATAGAGTAGCGGAATCTTTAGCGTTTGAGAGTGATGAATAGCTGAAGAATTAAAAAGCCGGGCTGTGCGCTTGAGCGAAGCGAAACGCACTTGATGATCAACCTTTCACAAGGTTGAGCGAGACGCACTTAATGATCAACCTTTCACAAGGTTGGGACTCCATAAAGAACCAAGCAGGATATGCTTTAGACCACAACAAAAACCAACAAATAAACATAAAAACTTACCACATGAACCATATAAGAAGTGATAAAATGGACCCTCCAAAACAAACAGAAAAAGAAATAACCGCCTACTGGCAGAAAAACAGCATAGAAAAAAAATCAATAACAATAAACAAAGGCAAACCGCGCTTCTACTTCCTCGATGGCCCCCCCTATGCAACAGGCTCAATCCACATGGGCACCGCCTGGAACAAAATCATCAAAGACTACTACATCCGCTACCTCAGAATGTCCGGCTACAACGTCTGGGTCCAGCCCGGCTACGACACCCACGGCCTGCCAATAGAAAACAAAGTAGAAAAAAAACTAAAACTAAAAAACAAAGACGAGATAGAAAAGCTAGGCATAGAAAAATTCAACTCTGAATGCAAAAAATTCGCAACAGAGCACATAGGCACCATGAGCAGGGAATTCCGGAACCTCGGCGTCTGGATGGACTGGGACAACCCCTACCTCACACTAGACAACTCATACATAGAAGGCGCCTGGCACACATTCAAAGTAGGCTACAAAAAAGGCTTCCTCTACAAAGACATCTATCCTGTCCACGTCTGCTCCCGCTGCGCAACCGCCGTCGCCTACAACGAGATCGAATACTTCAAAACAACAGACCCTTCAGTCTACGTAAAATTCCCAATCTCTGACAAACCCAACCACTACCTCGTCATCTGGACAACAACCCCCTGGACGCTCCCGTCAAACACCGGCATCATGGTGCACCCGTCCTACGAGTACGCATACATAAAAACAGGAAGCGAAACCCTCATAATCGCAAAAAAACTTGCAAAGAAAGTCATGGAAAAAGCCAACATCAAAGACTACAAAATCGAAAAAACCATAAAAGGAAAAGACCTGAAAGGCACAGGATACAACCACCCCCTGAAAGGCATCCTCCCTATCCAAAAAGACATAGAAGGCCGTGTAATAACATCCCACCAGTACGTCACTCTGGAAGACGGCACAGGCCTCGTCCACACAGCCCCCGGCCACGGCCAGGAAGACTTCAAAGTCGGCACAGAAAACCACTTAAAAAAAATATGCCCCGTCAACCTAGACGGCACATTCACAGAAGCAGTAGGCAAATTCAAAGGCATATACGTAAAAGAAGCAGACCAGTACATAATAGAAGAACTCGAAAAAACAAACACACTATTAGCACAGGAAAAAATCACCCACGACTACCCCAAATGCTGGCGCTGCAAGACCCCGCTCCTCCAGATGGCAGTCCCCCAATGGTTCTTCAAAGTAACTGCAATCAGGGACAAGCTCCTCAAAGACAACAACAAAATCAACTGGGTGCCTGCCTGGGCAAAAAAGCGAAACAAAAACTGGCTCGAAAGCCTCAACGACTGGCCGATCTCGCGCCAGCGCTACTGGGGAATCCCCCTGCCTATCTGGACCTGCAAAAACTGCGGCAACGTAAAAGTCATCGGATCAAAACAGGAACTGAACGCAGACATAAAAGACCTCCACCGCCCATACATCGACAAAATCACATTCACATGCGAAAAATGCAAAAGCAAAATGCACAGAATCCCCGACGTCCTCGACGTCTGGTTCGACTCAGGCGTAGCCTCATGGGCATCCCTCAACTACCCCAAAGAAAAACAGCTCTTTGAAGAGATGTGGCCAGCAAAACTAAACATAGAAGGCCCCGACCAGATAAGAGGCTGGTGGAACTCAGAAATAATAACAAGCGCAATAACATTCAACAAACTCCCCTACGAGACAATCCTCATGCACGGCTTCGTCCTTGACGCAAAAGGCATAAAGATGTCAAAAAGCCAGGGAAACGCAACAGGCCCGGGAGAAGTGATTGAAAAATACTCACGCGACATCCTCCGCTTCAACCTCTTATCAAGCGCCCCTGAAAACAACTTCTACTTTGACTGGGAAAAAGTAAAAGAGACATCGCGCTTCTTCAACATCTACCTGAACACCTGCAACTTCGCAAAGACGTACTGCAGCGAAAAAGACACTGGGAACATAAAAACAGAGAACCTGAAAACAATAGACCGGTGGCTCATCTCAAAAACAAACACACTCATAAAAAAATGCACAGACCACAACAAAAAATACCACGCATACAAATCCCTCAACCTCATAGAAGACTTCATAATGAACGACTTCTCACGGTGGTACATAAAACTAATCCGCCCCCGCGTCTCCAAAAACTACACAGGCCGAGACAAAAAAGAAGCATCACAAACCGCATGGTACGCCATAGAAAAAATAATAAAAATCCTCGCACCCGCAGCCCCCTACTCAACAGAAAAAATATACCTGGACTCACTAAAACAAAAAGAAAGCATCCACTTCGAACAATTCCCAAAACCAGACGCATCACTGATAGACAAGACTCTCGAAAAAGACATGGAAACAGCAAAAATAATAACAGAATCAATCAACAGCGCAAGGCAGACCGCGGACATCAAACTAAGATGGCCCATAAAATCCGCAACAATAGTAGCAGACAAAAAAACAGAACAGTCAATAAAAGCAACAGAAAATATCATCAAAGAAATCACAAACATAAAACAAATAAAATTCGGGCAAATAGAACTTGAGCAACAAATCACACCCAACTTCAAAACAATAGGCCCGAAATACGGCAAAGACACAAGCAAAGTAGTAGACCTCATAAAAAACGAGGACCCGAAAACACTAAAAGAAAAACTAAAAAAAGGCGCAGCAACTCTTGGAAAATTCAAAATAACAAAAGACATGGTAACAATTACAGAAAAAATCCCGCAAAACACAGCAGGCGAAAAATTCGCAGGCGGCGCAGTCTACATAGACACCACCCGCGACCGCGACCTCACAGAAGAAAGCGCAATACGCGAACTCACAAGAAAAATACAAATTGCAAGAAAAGAAAAAAACCTCGAAGTCACAGAGACCATAGACCTCTACATAACCGGAAACCATGAATTCCTGGAAAAATGGAAAAAAGAAATAGAAAAAGGCACAACCTCAAAATTGCACACAGGCAAGCTGGAAGGCGCAAAAAAACTGGACTTCGAATTCGAAGACCTGAAACTAAAAATCGCATTCTGAAGAAACTGGATGTCAGTCTTTGACTTCACTTATCTTTCCTCCCGGCGCATCCTCCCTAAATATCTGGACCTGAAATTTGTATATTTCAGTGTCTTTGTATTGCCATGCGTCTTTCTCAAAGATTCCTGCCTTGTAGCAGAGGTTCTCCATGAATTCAATTTTCTCCGGCAGCTGCTCCCAGACCTGCGGAAGAAACAGCCCCTGATTCGCCCCGTTTTTCAATACAAGACCATCCTTTTTTGGTGTGATTTTCTCGAGAAGCTCTTTCGGGCTTGCGTGCGGGACAAGAACCGGCGCTGTCAGGATAGATATTTCTATTATGAGATGGTCCACCTCGCCTCTTGTGACTTCAGGGAAGCGTGGATCATGCACTGCTGCAGATGACGCTGCTTCTGTTATTGCCTTGCGCAATGTATATATAGGTTCTGTAAAGCCGATGCAGCCGCGAAGGTCATTTGCAGGATACGTATGGAGAGTAACAAAGAGACCGCATTTTTTTTCGAGCCATGCAAACCCCTCGTGTATTTTGTAATCTTTCCCGGAAAGGTATGATTCAAGATACTTTCTTGCCTGTGTGACAAGAAACACGCCCTGCTCTTTTGTGAACATCTCCATGGCTTTTTGTTGGGTCTGGATATTTATAATTGTGATTGTCAGGATTGATGTCTTTCAGTATCTTCTCCCGGACGGTCTTGATTTCTTCCTCTGTCATGTGTGTAAGTTCTTTTTTGTGTTCGAGCAGTTGCTCAAATACAAAGTCAATTACGACCATAAGGATCATCAGGCACGAGAAGAGCAGTATATTACTAAATGTTGCTTCTGTATACGCAAATGATATAAGCACTGCTGCCGCAGGTGGATGTTCTGCTTTTATGTATGTTATTGTCTGCGCGTATAGTGCGAATATCAGAAACATGGCGAACGCGTAAAATACGTTATTTTGAAGTCGCAGAAAACCAAGCACTTAAGTGCGTGGATGAATGCGACTTCGAAAGCTTACCACCGAATCAAGCAAACCGCGGACTTTAGTCCGTGGTCGAACCAATGTGGTATGATTTGTGACAAGTTCGTGTTTCAGGAGGTTGTTGAGTATTATTCCATAGAGCGCAGCCACGACATACGAGGCAGATATGTTCCACGCTGACGAATACTTTGAGTAAGGATTAATGAATGAAAGATAGACACTTGCCCCGAACGCAGTCGCTATGAACGGGATGTCCCCTTTAATACCGACAAAGACAAGAAATGTAAGCGCCAGCGCAAACAGTATGTCTGATGCGTATTCGTTGAGTTTCTCGCGCCTCATAAGGTATTTGGGTTGTTGGGAGTTATATAGTTTTCAAAGAAGAACTAAAAAAGAAAAAAATGGGGATAAATCCCCCAGCACCAAAAGTCATGGAGTTAGTACACTTACACAGCGCACTTTTGCCTTTACACTGTTGTGCTACCGCTCGCCTGTTCCCCATCCCAGATCAAATCAACATGTGTTACACCATCCACTATGAAGGTGAAGGTTCCTGCTGCGTTCTTCACTGAATCAGACTCTAATGCTATTTTTCCATCTGCACCAGTAGTTCGTGAATCAGTATCGCTTGTCAGTCCACTCCAGTGACCGAATACAGTTGCATCTTCAACACTGACTCTGTCTGCGTCAACAACTTTTACTGTCGCTGTTGCATAGGTGTACCATCCTCTAGATCTATATCTAGTTGTTGACATATCAATGCTGGCTATGTGCATGGTGTCGGCTTCTTCTATTACATTTACTATAAGCATGTCTGAACCGATATTACCTGCGGCATCAATTACTGTGAGGGTCACAGTGTAGGTACCAGTTATCGTATACATGTGAGTTGCCATTACAGTGATTGCATTTTCTAGGATACCATCACTAGCATCAAAGTCCCAACTGTAACTTGTTATGTCAATGTTATCACTTGAATTAGAGCCATCGAATGTTACCCATTCATAAACAAGAACTGTTTGATCTGGACCTGCATATACTGTTGGTGCGTCATTGTCTGTTACGGTTATACTGTAAGTTCCGGTCATTAGTGGATCTAGTGCAATGTTGCCAGCCGCGTCCTCTGCGTCTATGTAGTAGGTTATGGTTCCAACCTTACCCGAAGCGACAGGAACATCTGCACTCCAAGCATCGCTAGCAGCGTCTTTGGTCATTGGAGCAGTTGTCGCTGTGCCATCAATCGGTGTATAATGCACTATCGCACTGACAACTCCTACATTATCGGTTATGGTTGCGGATATCGTTACAGGTTCACCTGTGGTACCATCCGTGTCTCCTGTAGCACCTGCTATCACCGGCATTACTGTATCTGGCGCCGTGGTCGTGAAGGTGTAGTAGCTTCCACCATTGTCGTCAGTTGCAATGTTTTCAGATGGATCTGTTGATTCCACTTCGTAATTGTATGTTGTTTCTGATAACAACCCAGTCAGTGTTATTGAATGTGTTGTGGTCATGGTTCCCTCTGATTTGATTGAGTCTAATGCGGGTGTTATCCCGTAATTGACTGTACTGTCGGAAGGTTCATCTGTTGCCCATGTGATGGTTGCTGTTGTGGATGTTATCAGGGACCCGATGTTTGAAATTACAGGAGGTGTTGTGTCTGGTATAGTATTAAGACAATTGGCTACATTCAATCTTCCCCCAGTAACTGTTATTCCATCAAGGGCTGATATCGGATCTACTGAGTCAAGTATTCTTGCTTTTAGGTCAGCAACTGAGATATCTGGATAGTGTGCCTTGATTAAAGCTGCTGCACCTGCTACATGAGGTGCTGCCATAGAGGTTCCACTCATGTATGCGTATCTGTTTCGAGGATATGTTGAGGCAATGTCAACACCAGGAGCGCCGAGATCAACAGAATTTGTCCCGTAGTTTGAGAAATATACCAGATTGTCGTTGCGGTCAGTCGCTGCCACTGCAACTACATTCGGCACATCATAGTTTGACGGAAAGTGAGGAGTTACATCATTATTGTCTCCAATATCGTCAACTCCTCCATTGCCTGCTGCCGCAACAAACAATATTTCTGCATCATTGGCAGCAGATATCGCATTTTCTAATGCTGAGGAATGTTCTCCTCCACCCCAGCTGTTGCTCATTATGTCTGCACCCATTAGAGTTGCATACTCGACTGCAAGTACAGCATCGGATGTGTAGCCACCCATAGGACCTAAGAATCTTAAGGGCATAATCTTTGCATTCCAGCTTACTCCTACAACGCCCCTGCCATTGTTTCCCTCAGCAGCTATTGTTCCGGAACAATGCGTTCCATGACCACTCTGATCGTAGGGATTGTTATCGTTGCTAAAAAAGTCCCAGCCTCTTATGTCATCAACATAGCCGTTTTTGTCGTTGTCAATGCCATCGCCTGCAATTTCACCAGGATTGGTCCACATATTTGCATCCAAGTCTTTATGGTTGTAATCCACGCCTGTGTCGATTACGGCAACTACTATAGTATTGCTTCCTTTCTGGATGTCCCATGCTTCAGGAGCATCTATGTCTGCATCTACTGTGCCTCCACTCTGGCCAGTGTTGTGCATACCCCACAGAAGTGAAAAATAATAATCATTCGGGATGGTTGCATCAACATAAACTTTGTAATTCGGTTCTGCATATTCCACATCAGGATTCTCGTTGTATTTGCTGACCATTTTATTGACATCTGAATTTTTTGGTAATTTTAAAAGATAAATCCTGTCAAGACCATGTTTCTTGAGAATCTTCGTCTTCTCGTTTTCAACTGCTTTCGGGTTTTTCTTCATAATCTTTTCTGATGATACGACCTTGTTTTTTGAGTTTATCACAGATATTGTGTCATCGCTTGTTCCTGCTTTGAATTTGACGATGATTTCATCTGGAGCATATTCTCCATTGAGTGATTGCGCCTGTGCTTGTTCCGGGCTTTGTATGGAGTTGGCATTTTCATTTCCTTTT
>JAIWAJ010000057.1:0-8345 GCA_048634435.1 Methanosarcinales archaeon | reverse complement strand
GAGTCCAAGGAGACTGTCAAGAAGGCTCTCGCGGGCGCGGACATGGTATTTATTACATGCGGCCTTGGCGGAGGTACTGGTACAGGGTCTGCACCGATTCTATCTGAGATTTCCAAGAAGATAGGCGCATTGACAGTGGCTATAGTTACACTCCCGTTTGCTATGGAAGGCAACCACCGTGCAAACAATGCGAAAATCGGCCTTGAGAAGCTTGAAGAAGTTGTGGATACGCTGATAATCATCCCTAATGACAAACTGATTGAGATGGTTCCTGATGTATCGATAAACACTGCGTTCAAAGTCGCAGATGAGATACTTGTAAATGCTGTGAAAGGCATTGCTGAGCTTGTAACGAAGCCGGGCCTTATCAATCTTGACTTTGCGGACATCCGCGCAGTCATGGGTGAAGGAGGCATGGCAATGATCGGGATGGGCCAGAGCGATACTGAGAATAGGGCATATGAAGCAGTCCAGAAGGCGCTTACGAATCCGCTGCTTGAGGTGGATATTGACGGCGCAAGCGGTGCGCTTATAAATGTGAGCGGCGGCGGGGACCTGACGCTTAAGGAAGCCAAAGAAGTCGTGAATGCTGTCACTGCGAGACTTTCTCCTGATGCAAAGATTATCTGGGGTGCTATGATCCAGCGTGAACTCGGGGACTCTATACGCGTTCTTGTTATCGTGACCGGGGTTGAGTCGCCGCAGATATACAGTGCTGAGAAGACTTTCAGAAACGAGCAGAAAAAGGAAATCGAGCAAAGATTGGGTATTGATTTTATCTGATTGCGCGGCTCTTTATTGTTTTGCGCACTCCTGGGACATAGGCATTGTGTTCGGTGCTTATTGTCTCATTTATTTAATTTCTGATGTTCTGTAAAGGGTTATTTCCAGTGCGGGAGTTCCTATACAGGCAGGTTTTATGCCAGCTTAGCTTGCATATTAATAAAATGTATTGCCTATATAATGGCTGTGAGGTTGTTTTGATGCTGAAAAAGTTTTGCCCTAGGTGCGCAAAGGAGACTGATGAGCTTCTCGAGGGTGTTTGCGCAGACTGCTATGTGAAGACTAAGAAGTTTATGGATGCGCCCCCAAATGTCAGTGTGCTTGTCTGTGCCTGCGGGCGCTCAAATGAGAAGAAGAAGTGGGTCCAGAATGCGTCGATTGAGGAGATGGTTGAGCGCGTGATACTGTCTAATTTAAAAAAGGATAAGGATACGGCTGTCAGGATAGAGTATGAGCCGTTTACTATATGCGGCAAGACCCGCGTGCCTGTGACTGTTGTTGCTGAGAGGCGGGTTGGCAGCAAGACGGTTTCGAAAAAGGTGGCAGTTGAGCTTATGATAATACCGCAGACGTGCGATGTATGCTCGAGGCATAGCGGAGGGTATTATGAGGCTATACTGCAGATAAGGGGGCCCAAATACAGGCAGGAGCAGATGCTTGCGCTTGCTAAGCGCATGGTTGCCCAGTATGCGGATGCGGATAAGTATTCGTTCATAACCCAGATACTGGCTTCCAAGGATGGGGTTGATGTTTATCTTGGCTCTTCGAAAGTTGCACAGAAGATTCAGCAGGAAACCAAAAGAATATATAATGTTGCATCAAAAGTAACACATAGTGTATGTGGCATGAGAGACGGGAAAGTGCTCACAAGAATGACAATACTGCTTAAGGCAAGTGATTAGATGTACAAGAAAAGGGGAAATTTCAGGAGTTATAAGCGCCCGAAGGGTGATGCTGCGGGTGAAGTAGTCAGGGTGAGGACCCCGAGGGATAAAGAAGTTCTCGGGATGATTGAGTCGCGTCTCGGGTTCGGGAAGATGAATGTTATCTGTACGGACAAGAAGATAAGGATATGCAGGGTTCCCGGCAAATACCGCAGAAGAATATGGGTGCGGGAGGGCGAGATTGTGCTTGTTCTGCCGTGGCAGTTCGAGGGCGAGAGGAAGGGAGATATCATCTATAAGTACAGGAGAGCGCAGTCTGACTGGCTCAAAAATAAAGGGTTTCTGGAAGAGCTTGATGTGTGATATTTCTCTGGTGCGTTTGGCGCTATGACTATTTCTTTTGGTTTCATATGGAAAAGAATTAAACTGTAGGGGACAATATATGCTGTATGACGTGGACACTTAAGGACTCAAATGACCGGAAGGTTGTCGAGGGGATTCTTGATCTCAGTACTGTGAAGGCAATATATAAGCTCCAGGTTAGGGGGGTGGTTGGCCACCTGGCCGGGGTTGTGAAAGAGGGCAAGGAGAGCACTATTGTTGTTGCGACTGATAAGGATGATGAGAAGATAATACTCAAGATATTCAAAGTAGAGGCGTCGCAGTTCCAGAGGATGCAGAAGTATATTGTGGGGGACAAGAGGTTTTCGGGGATCAAGCTTACGCGCAGGTCCCTGGTTCCTGAATGGTGCAAAAAGGAGTTCTCGAATCTTAAGAGGGCGGATGCGGCCGGGGTGAATGTTCCGAAGCCTATTGCGTTTTACAGGAATGTTCTTGTGATGGAGTATATCGGTGATGATGAGCTGGCGCCGAAACTGAAGGATGCGCATCTTTTGAATCCCAAGAAGATGTTTGATGATATAATCAAGGAGTTGAGGAAGCTTTATTGTGGGGCACAGCTTGTGCATGCTGATGTCAGTGAGTATAATATATTGATGTATGATGGCAGGCCTGTGATACATGATATGGCGCAGTCTGTGGAGTTGAGCCATCCGCTTGCAGATGAGTTTCTTAAAAGAGATATAGGGAATTTGTGTAAATATTTTGAAAGGCTTGGTGTTGTTAAGGACAGGGAGAAAGCTGCTGATGAGATTGCAGATTGTGGTAAAGAATAAATACTTATGTGAACAAGTATAATGTGTTTTTTGCTGCAGAAAAACGGGTGCAGCAGCGCAACTAGTTTGGTGAAAAGATATATAAAGATACGGGTGAAAAAAATTACAGAGTTCTTGAGGATACCTAAATCGCGCATCGGGGCGTTAATTGGGAAGAGGGGGGAGACCAAGAAGAGGCTTGAGAAAGAACTTGACTGTAAGATAACAGTATCTGAGTCCGGTGAGGTTGACTATTCGTCAAGGGATCCGATGAACCAGCTGAAACTGAGGAGCATTATCAAGGCGATTGGAAGGGGCTTTACGTGCGATGAGGCGTTGGTGCTTCTTGATGATGATTATGTGCTTAATGTAATCAATCTTAAGGAATATGCGCTCAAGAGCGAGAAGAAGCTCATGCGGTATAAGTCGAGACTGATCGGCACTGGCGGGAAGTCAAGGAAGATAATAGAGGAGTTGAGCGGCGCCACTGTTGTGGTGTCCGGCAAGACAATATCTGTCATCGGGAAATACGATGATGCTGATACAGCAAAAGAGGCTATATTCATGCTGATTGAGGGTGCGACACACAGGAAAGTCAGGATATTCCTTGAGAGGCGCTCGAGGGAGAAAAGAAGTATGCAGGCAGGGTGACAGTATGACGACAAATGTTGCAGAGGAAATGGCGAAGACGCACAAGGCTATTTCAATAGCGGAATTTTTCGAGAAGAACAAGCATCTTCTAGGGTATGAGAATCTCCAGAAGTCGCTTCTGACTGTTGTGAGGGAAGGGGTTGACAACTCGCTTGATGCGTGCGAGGAGGCGCGTATACTTCCTGATGTGTATGTTGAGCTCCAGAAGAAGGCAAATATTGAGAACAGGTACAAGGTGATAATCGAGGATAACGGGCCGGGGATTGTGAAGAAGAATATACCGAAGATATTCGGGAAGCTTCTTTATGGTTCGAAGTTCCACAGGTTGAGGCAGAGCCGCGGGCAGCAGGGTATCGGGATTTCTGCTGCTGTGCTGTACGGGCAGCTGACGACAGGGAAGTCTGCGAAGATATATTCGAGAATCAATGATGATAAGACGCACATATATGAGCTGCATATAGACATCCAGACCAATGAGCCGGTCATCGTGAGTGAAGATACTGTGTATGGATCGGGCCATGGGACCCGGCTTGAGCTTGAGGTAAAGGGCAGGTATGTCAAAGGAAAGCAGTCGATTTATGAGTATATCCAGGAGACTGCAATCATGAACCCGTTTGCGAAGATAGTGTTTGTGGATCCTGACGGTGAGAAGTTCGAGTTCCCGAGGGGTGTTGATGAGCTTCCAAAGGAGCCGAGGGAGATAAAGCCGCATGCTTCAGGAATAGAGCTTGGTACGCTGCTCAAGATGATGAAAGGTGCCAAACCCAAGACAATCAGCGGGTTTCTTGCAGCTGAATTTTCAAGGATCAGCGGTGAGAAGGCAAAAGAGCTTTGTGTTCTTGCGAATGTTGATCCCAAGGTTTCGACAATGTCATTGACGAGGGATGAGGCTGAGGCGCTTCATGAGCAGATGCAGAAAGCGAAGCTTCAGAACCCGCCTACTGACTGCCTTTCGCCGATCGGCGCAAAGCCGATTGAGGAGGGTTTGAAAAAGGAGCTTGTCCCTGAGTTTGTGACTGCTGTCTCGAGATCTGCGGCTGTGTATACCGGCAACCCGTTTCTTGTGGAGGTCGGGGTCGCTTACGGGGGGAATATTGACCAGGAGGGGCCGGTTCATCTTATGAGGTATGCCAACAAAGTGCCGCTTCTTTATGAGCAGTCTGCGTGCGCGATAACGAAGGCTGTAATACAGACTGACTGGAGGAGATATAAGCTCAGCCAGAGCGGGGGGGCTTTGCCTGTCGGGCCCATGGCAATCACTATACATTTTGCATCTGTCTGGGTGCCGTATACGTCTGAGGGCAAGGAGGCTATTGCTGCTTATCCAATCATTATCAAAGAGGTGAAACTTGCCATCCAGGAGGCTGCAAGGCGCATGGGTGTGTATCTTTCACGGAAGCGCAGGGCAAACGAGGCTGAGGAGAAGAAGGCGCTGTTCTACAGGTATGTGGGTGAGACTGCCGGTGCGCTGCATGACCTGACTGGCAAGGATAAGGAGAAGATTGCAACTCAGATGAGTGAGCTTATCAATGAGAAGCTGAAGACCATGATTATTGAGGAAGTTGAGGAAGAGCCTGTGGAGCAGAAAGAGATTGATAATGAGATACCTGATGAGGATAATGGTGAAGAGAATGGCGTTGAGAAAGAGAGCGGAGAGTGAGTGAGATGGTGAAGACAGAAGCACAGAGCGGGGCAGAGATTGCTGCAAGGCTGCAGGCGCTTGGAAATGATGTCATAGCAGATATTGAGCTTAAGAAGAACCCGTCAATGGCCATACTTACGCGGGCTCTCAATAATGTGTATTTTGATGAGGACCAGGGGCTGATCAAGCTCGGGGACAAAAAGCAGAACAGGTATTATATTAATCTCAACCAGGCGAAGAAGTTCATGCAGACCCTGCTTGTTGCAAAGCAGATAAAGTGGCTGCTTGAGCAGCAGAAGCCTGCGCTGAGCATCAGGCAGCTGTATTATACGCTTAAGCACAGCATCGAGGGGTCAAAGGAGGAGACGTTTGACAGCCAGGATGAGTCTGATCCCCTGATTGAGGATGTTGAGGTTATGGTTGATGCGCTTCGCGAGGAGCTGAGGCTTATCGCGACTCCGAAAGGGGTTCTTGCAGGACCTATGGTTGTTCTTGACCAGACCGGTGATATGCTTGATTTTACGAAGATGGGTTCTGCTGGGGGGGCTGTTCCTCCGAGTGTTGAGGAGAATACGTTTGAGATCAAGGAGTGCAGTGCTGATTTTGTTCTCGTTATTGAAAAATTCGCTGTGTGGAATCTTTTGAACCAGCAGAAGTACTGGAAGGATGCAAACTGCCTTATCATGACCGGCAAGGGGCAGCCTGCAAGGGCTGAGAGAAGGCTTCTTCACAGGATGCAGAAGGAGCTGAAGATTCCTATATATGTGTTTACTGATATGGACCCCTGGGGGTATTACATATATTCTGTGTACAAGCAGGGGAGCATCAATCTTGCGTTCTTTTCTGAGAAGGCAGGGTCGCCGAAAGCGAATTACCTGGGGTTTTCTACCAGTGACATCAAGCAGTTTGATATTCCAAGGAGCGCGTATATCAAGCTGAAAGATGTTGATTACAAGAGGCTCAAGGAGATTGAGGCGTATGACTGGTTTAAGTCCCCGGGGTGGAAGAAGGAATTTGCTGCTATGAAGCAGTTCGGGTACAAGGTTGAGCAGGATTCTCTTGTTGCGAAGTCTATTGAGTTTACAGCCAAGGAGTATCTGCCGACGAAGATTGAGAATAAGCAGTTTATTGCCTAAACAGATTTAAAGGTTTCTGTACTATCATAGGCAAGTGATTACTATGGATGATATTGTAAAGGAAGTTCTTGAAAGGGAAGAGGCCGGGGAGAAGGTGGTTTCCAGAAAAGTTCATAATGTTGATTCTGAGCTTAGGAAGCTTATTGAGAAGAAGTTTGTTGATATCATGATTATCGGGTGCGGAGGTGCCGGCAACAATACTTTGAACAGGCTTGCGCAGGTCGGTATCGTGGGTGCGAAGAGCGTGGCTGTGAATACGGATGCGCAGGACCTTCTTGAGAGTTATGCTGATGAGAAGATACTGATTGGTGAAAATGTCACCCAGGGGCTTGGAGCCGGCTCTGACCCGAAGGTGGGTGAGGAAGCTGCGCGCGAGTCAAAGCCTGCTATCCGCAAGGCAATAGGTAAGTCTAATATGGTGTTCATTACCTGCGGGCTCGGAGGCGGGACCGGTACAGGGGCTGTGCCTGTGGTTGCTGAGGTGTCGAGGTCGATTGGTGCGCTTACGATCGGCATTGTGACCTTGCCGTTTGATATGGAGGGTGACAACAGGATACTTAATGCGCGGGAAGGGCTTGAGAGGCTTGAGAAGATTGTTGATACTCTGATTGTTATCCCGAATGAGAAGCTGCTTGAGATTGCGCCTGATATGCCGATTGACCAGGCGTTCCAGGTTGCTGATGAGGTTCTTGTTGGCGCGATGAAGGGGATTACTGAGCTTATTACGAAGCAGGGTTTGATTAATCTTGATTTTGCTGATATAAGGTCTGTTATGTGCGACGGCGGGATGTCGATGATCGGTGTCGGGTATGATGATTCTCACAGGCGAGTGGATAATGTTGTGTATAAGGCGCTTACTAATCCTTTACTATCTGTTGATATACGGGAGGCGACGGGTGCGCTTATTAATGTTACAGGGGGGCCGGATCTTTCGCTTAAGGATTCCCAGGAGATTGTCAATATGATCCGGAAGAATCTTGATCCTGATGCGAAGATTATATGGGGGGCGACGATATCGGATAATGTGAAGGCGCCTCTTAGTGTTATGGTTGTTGTTACAGGGATTAAGCAGTCTGTGGATGATCTGTTCTATGAGATGAGAGAGCCTGATGTTGAGATTGCGCAGGGTGAGAGCGCGAGCGGGCTTGGGATTGATATGTTTTGAGGGGCATTTTCTGGTGCTGTTAGCATAAGGGTAGATTGGCTTCTTAAGAAATTCAGTGCACCTAACTTTTTAGGATTAGGGATTTGTTGTATATATAATGGTTAACGCCTTTCGGCGTTAACTATAAAGAAAAAAGTTGTTAGAATGATATAAACTAATTCTAGTTGATATTAATATTTTCTATGTTTAGCATAACATTCTCTGCAGTAAACCGGCTTGCCTTCTGTAGGTTTGAATGGGACTTCACATTCATTTCCACAGTCTGCGCAAGTTGCTTTATGCATTTCGCGTGGCCCAAAATTTCTTTTGAAACCGCCCTGGTTCGAATCACTCATGGTTATTCCTCCTTGTATTGACATAAAAGAAAAAGTACCTGATTTTCATTTATGTGTTTGTGAATGATTGGTGGTTATCTATTTAAAGGTTACTGTTGTTTTTGGGTAAATTTTTGCATTATTCGGGTTTTTCGAAGATTATGTCTATGAAGGATGCTGCGCCTGCGCCGTCTATCGCCGGGGCGAAGAGCTGTTTGAAGCGCCAGCCTTCTTTTGCTTTTTCTTTGATGATTTCCCTGTAATCTTCTTTTGGTCTTGTGGTTATGAATCCTTTCATCTCAACCCTGATGATTTCGTATCTGTACATATTGACTGCCTCTGTGATGACTGGTGTTGCCAGTTTTTTATGTTTGGATGGGTGCTATTTTATAGTCGGTTAAATTCTTCTCTACTTATTTTGATTTCTTTCAGTATCTTACCTAATAGCACTGGTCCAATCTCATAATTTCCATGAAATGGTATGGTTGTGGTTCTGCCATCAGGATGGCGATAAAATACATGACTTCCTTTTTGCCTTATTGGTCTGAATCCGAGCTTTATTATCTTTTTTTCAAGATTTTTTGGAGAAATAGGTATCATGCGAGTCATGACGAGA
>JAIWAJ010000056.1:0-8392 GCA_048634435.1 Methanosarcinales archaeon | reverse complement strand
GCAATTAATGAAGGGTCATATCTTTTATAGACTTCTCTAGCTACCTTATCAGTAAAGGCTTCATATTGTATTGCATCCATTTGGCTCTGTGGTTCTCCACAAGTACTTGTTAATGCATGCCTTACATAAACTTTTAATTTTTCAATCTCTTCTCTTTTATCGTCTACTTTGTCAAATGCGTCTTTCATATCAATCACCTTTTTCTTTTTAACGGATATATTCTGCTTCTTCAGGAAATATTCCCTTTGTCTTTTCTTTAATCTCTTTTATAAATGGGTTAACATCACTTTTAAGCTTATCTTCAACATCTTTCATATCACTCATTAGTGTGTGATATCTTCTATCTATCAAATCATCTATACTTACTATCCTTATTTTCTTGTTATGTTTCTTTATCCTGTCAACCATTTCACTACATAGACATTCCTTATATAAATTTGCACATACAGAAAGTTCATCTTGGTGCCTACAGAATGACTTACGAGCTTTTTCAATTTCTGGAGTTACTTCAGTGTCTTTGGGTAGCAATTCATATAATTCCAGCTCAGTAACTTTATAGCCATTTGAAGTATCTTTTAAGTGAAAAAACATACAGCCAACTATACCCTCATCATCCTCTGTTTCTTCACCGGATGGATCAATTATGATTGATGCGCAATTATAAAATTTAACTCCCATATCCTCATAATAAGAACAGCCTCCTCCGCGTCTAATTTTGCGGCACGTCTCAGTCATGAGCCTAAAAACATCAAATTTCTCCAAAAGATAATCTTCTTTAGTTTCTTTCATCAAAGCATCAATTGCGTGTTTTGTCACTATCCCATAAATCTCGTTAAGGGTAAAACCAGTTTCTTCTGTTAAATACCTATTTTTCTTTGCAAATTCACTTAAAGTATCTTGATAAGTCGAATTGTCAAAGCAGTCACGAATCTCAGAAGGTCTAATCTCAGCGGACATATTAATCACTTCAAAGTGGTCTCAAAACATTTAAATATCTTTCGGTTGGAGCAATGTCTTCAAGTTTGGTGAATTTCGTGCTTAGTGCTATTGATTATACCCCTGAAATGTTTAAATTTCTTTTTCATATACCATGAAATTTGGTGAAAGTGGGAACTTAATTGAGTTGAGATTGATTTGAAAATGAATAGCAGATAGCGCATCGTAGCTTAATTTCTTGAACGTGGTAAAAGCTTTAAAGGTTTGCATCTAATTCTATAGAAGAAACAGTGATGTGAAATGTATGAAGAAGGAAGAACTGGTGCATCTGCATATGCTCCTTGCTCAATTAGAAATATATTGTGTGGATAATGGAGCCGATGATTTTGAGAAATATGATGAATTGGGCATTACACCATTCCAAATACATCGAAGTAAAGAGGAACATTATGATGCTATTCTTGTTTTAGTTGCGAATCTGACAAATAATATGCCTAAGGCACTAGAGCATTATAAGAAGAAACGTGAAGATACAGCATCGAACTCAGACATTGGAGACTATTTGGATATTTAACTATTTTTTGGTTAGGAGGACTACTCTGCTTGGTGCTGATTCGTCTTTGTATTTGTAGTCCAGGTGCTCGTTTAGTTTTTTTGAGATATTCTGGATTTCTTCGTGGGTCGGCATTGCGCCTATTGTCAGCCTGTGTCTTGAGAATCCTATCCACATGTATGCTTTTACTTCTACGAAGTCTGTCTCTGTTCTTTTGATTAGTTCTGCGTATTCTTTCAGATGATTGTCGTTCCAGCCTTTGACTATTGTCAGGCGGACTGCTTTTTTGCATGAGAAAGAGGGCATGGTGTCGATTGTTTTGTTGAATCTTTCCCAATAGCCGGGGATCTGGGGGGCGTCAATCTTTTTGTAGATGTCTTTTGTCGGCGCATCCAGCGAGAGATAAAGCTGGCTTGGCTCGTCCATTTTTGAGAGGGCTTCGGGAACCTGCCCGTTGGTTACGAGGAATACGCTCATGGCTCTCTTTTTGAATTCTGTTATCAGTTCTGATATTTTCGGGTAAAGCGTTGGCTCGCCTGTTAAGGATATTGCTACGTTTTTCGGGTCCTGGGCCTCTTTCCATTTTTTCAGGTTGGTGCCTGAGAATCCCTTGAAGCCGGATATCAGCTTTCTCTGGGCGAGGATGCATTTGTCTGCAATCTCTTTTGGCTCGTCTATCGGTATATTGTCCATTGTGTTGGCTGTGGTCTTTTCGATTGCTCTCCAGCAGTAGACGCACCTGTTGGTGCAGAAATAGGCTGCGGGGGTCATCTGCATGCAGCGGTGGGACTGGATGTTGTGGATTTTCCCGTAGAATTTTTGCTTGTAGCAGGTGCCCTGGTCGCGCAATGATTTTTTGGTCCATTCGCATATTT
Source organism: Methanosarcinales archaeon (assembly GCA_048634435.1). GTDB lineage: Archaea > EX4484-52 > EX4484-52 > EX4484-52 > B79-G9 > B79-G9. The sequence goes on along the minus strand of JAIWAJ010000056.1, from coordinate 6,028 downwards.
TGCATGCTGAATGGGAGCCTACGAGGCCATAGTGCTGCTTTTCGAGGAGGAGGCGGTGTTCTTTGTCAACCATGGGTGTTTTTTATTCTGCAGGTTTAAAAATTGATTTGAGAATCTCTTATAGGTTGCGCAACATACTTATATGGTCTCAGGCGATATGTTTATAAAGTTAAGACTGAAACGTAATGACATTATAAGAAAGGTGATTTTATGGGTCTAACGAATGTTGAAAGAAAACGAGATGAGATAATAGGAAAAGCTGAAAAGTATTCTCCATTAAATGAGTTACTTGAAGAGCTACATGATGTTGGCGGTATGGGCGATACACGTCTAAAGTTTTTTTATGGTGAACATGTGAATAACGGCAGTTGCCCCCATATCAATTCCTGGGGAGATCTTCGTGAATATGTGATAGATGAAAAAATGGCAAGGGAAGGAAGCTATATAGATTCTGTTACCAAGACAGCCAAATATGGACTGGTCCCAACAAATACTGCAAAAAAAGCATGTAATAAGTTATTTAGCTGATATAAACAATAAAAGAGATATCTCTCGAGAATTACTTTACGTCGTATTCGAGAAAGTCGTGTGCTAGTGTGGCGTTTTTGAATATTTTTCGCGCCTCGTCCTCAAGCTTTTTTGCGCTTATGCCTGATTCCTGGTAGCGCCTTGAGATGTGGGTCAGGAATAGTTTTTTTACAGATGATTTCTTTGCGATTTGTGCTGCCTGTGTTGATGTGCTGTGCATGAAGCTGCCTGCTTTTTCGACAAAGTCGCCTGAGAAGGTGGAGTCGATTATGAGTACGTCTGCGCTTTTTGAGAATTTGATTATGTTTTCTGTGTATCTTGTGTCGCCTGTGTATACTATTTTTCTTCCTGTTTTTTTTTCGATTATGTCCGGGGGGCGGATTGTCTTTCCTTTATAATTTACAGGAAGGCCCTGTTTCAGTTTCCCGATTAGTGGACCAGTGGACAGCCCGTATTTTGCTGCTTTTTTCATGTTTGCAGTCTCTTTGTCTTTTTCCCTGAATACGTAGCCGAGCGCGGGTATGTTGTGCTCAACGCGGAATGGGATTATCTCGTATTCGGCGCAGTCTATCTTGTCTCCTTCTTTTAGCTCTTTTGTGATTACTTCAAATGCCCTGAAGTAATATCCTACTGTCAGGAGCTGCTCTACAAATTTTTTGCTTTGTTCTGGGCCGTAAACGTAGAGGGGGTCTTTCCTGCCTTCAAGGCACATTGTCTGGATTAGACCTAAGAGACCTGCGAAATGGTCTGCATGCCAGTGCGAGATGAATATCCTGTCGATTTTCATGAACTTCAGCCTGAAGTTCATCAGCTGCCGTTGGGTGCCTTCGCCGCAGTCGAAAAGGAGGCGCTCTTTATTGTACATGAGAAATATTGAGGGCAGGTTCCTGTCTCTTGTCGGGACCCCGGAGGAAGTTCCGAGGAATACTATTTTTATCATGGTAAATTATTGAGTGATTAACTTAAAATATTAAACTCAATTTCAAAACTATATAAGTTGCGGAAAATAAAATAGAAATTGAGTTATATGATATATAAAGTTGTTGTCTCTACAGTGATTGCGCTTGCTGCTATTGCACTTCTGTTTGGCATAATGCAGACGTATTTTTCAGGCACAATGACATCTGTCTCATGCAAACTGCACAAAAACGTGATCCGGCACATCCCTCTTTCCGGTTTTGCTAACCAGCCGCTCCCGGATAAATGCGTGTCTGACCCGCATGAGGAGCGCCAGAGAATATCAGACATGACAAACAGGGTACTTGCGCACTTTATTGTCAGATGCTGGGAAAAGGCAGAGGAAGGCATGTATGGCAAAAAACTGGAATGCTTTGAACTTTATGCTGTGAAAGTAAGCGAGACTATAAATGAGGATGCTGTGACCGCAGTGATTGAATCTGAGGATAAGTGTTCATTTATTCCAAACTACTGGTTGGATATTGAGAATGTGTCTTATTCTGGTTCGTGCGGAATTGATATGACTGAGAATAAGATAATGTGGAAGATGGAAGATCCAATAGTGGATGGGACGACATTGATATTGAAATACAATCCCCTGGCGCACTGGGTTGAGGTGATCTGAAAATGAAGGGATTAGCACTTGAGATGATTGCAAAGCTGATGATCGGCGTAGTTCTTGCAGCTGTCGGTATCGGGCTTGTGACGCAGTTTCTCGGGATTAACCTGGATATTCCGGGGAGAATGGAATCTGCTGTCAATCATGTGCTAAGGGGGTCTTATGTTGATTCCGGCGCCAAAGTTCAGGTTATCAATTCCTCATATACTTCAGAGCGGATAGCGAAATATATCAAAACATGCTGGGATACTACCCGCGATACTAAGCAGGACAGACCGTGTTTCGCACTCCGGGGAGACTTTTCAAAAGTTGTTGACCTGGATGTTCTGGCAATTTTGAAGGATATTGACCCGAAGGTGCCTTCGAAGACGAATATTACGGCGTCATTTAGCACTACTGATATGGTTCTTATCTATTATGATTTCAGTGATGATGTAATTGATGTGAAAGGTTAGTATTGTCTCTAATCTGCATGATCTATGGCTTCTTCAGCAATATTGTATGAATGAGATGCAATACTGAATATATTTGAAACAATTATGTTTACAGGTATCAGGATTTCTTTTTCAAGATTATCAAGATTAATGCTATTTTTCTTTTTGATAAACTCGTCTTTCCTGTCAATGAGACTGTTTGCTGCGTGAAAATCTTTTTTGAAGTAACACTTCATTGCATCTTCATAATAGTCGAGGGTCATTTCGTAGAACTCATAAATCTCATTAGAAACATTTTTGGGAATAGATTTTATCCGGATCTTCTCCTGGGCGATTACAACAATATGGTCTGTCAGCCCTTCAATCTGTTCAATAAGGCATTTATAGGACATGCATTCCATTGTGCTGATGTTCAACTGCTTTAGGATAAGCGAGTTTCTTATGGCAAGCCCTGTTTCTCTTTTGACAAGAAATGTTATCCTGTCGATTTCCTCTTCCCAGTTCATTATGCTTTCAAGGGCTTTGTGGTTTTCAGGTTCAATCTTCATTGCATCTGTCAGCATAAATTTTGATATTATGAATGCGCGCCGTATGGATTTCATGAATGAGAGGTAGTCGTTTGAGAAGAAGTCCTGCAGTATTATTGTGTTTGCTGTTTCGTCACTTATCTCAAAACCGATCGCCCTTTTTATGTGCTGGAGTATGGCTTCGCGTTTTTCTGAGTCGAATCCTATTTTGGATATTAGCTTGATGCGGTTTGAGCCGTCCAGATAGGTTGCAAGAAGCATTCTTTTGAGTGCAGAGTCACTCAAGTTGTCTATGTCTATGTTACGTTCATTGATAACCTTTTCAGATGAATATATATTTACGAGCAGGGAGCCGTTTTTGTCTTCAAAGACTGTTAATTTGTCTCCTGCAGAGATGTTGTTTTTGGATATCCATGATTTCGGGAGGGAGACTATATATGTTGAGACTCCTGTTTTCTGGACTTTTCTTATGTCTGTACTAATCATATCACCTATTGGCCTGTGTATATACATATATTTGTCATATATATTATATATAGATGTATATACAAATCTATATAGTATATGCGTCGTTTATTAATACAGGCAAACCGCATATAAGTAGTATGAAGTTTCATTTTATTTCTTCTGTAGTGATGACATTTATAGTCGGGTTTATGGCACTGAATGAGAACCTGAGCATGAGGGTAATGCTGATCCTGCCTGTAATCCTGTTTTACCAGCTTACGTTCATAATGTTCCAGGTGGAATGCGATGTTTTGTATAAAGTCTCATGGTCTGCAAAAGAGAAAAAGTTAAGAAAATGCGTTGCTGAGGAGACTGCTGAGAAGGTTGTGAGACATTATATGCATCAAAAGCCTGTTTTGTAGGCGATTGCGCAGGCGCCTTCGGCTGATACCATGCATGCGCCGATCGGGTTGTCTGGTTTGCATGATTCTTTGAAGAGTCTACATTCAGCTGGCTCTGCCAGGCCGAGGAGTATGTCGGAGCATCTGCATGCGCTGTTTGTTTTGGGTTCTTTTACGTGTTTTAATGTGTCTTTGAATTTTTCTTTGGCGTCGCATTGGCTGAATTTGTCGCGTATTTTTAGTCCTGAAGAGCTTACTGTTCCGAGGCCTCTCCATTCTGTGTCTTCTGGTTCGAAGACCTCGTCTATTACTGCTTTTGCTTTCGTGTTTCCTTCGGGGCGGACTACTCTTGAGTATTCTGTTTCTACTTTTTTTTCGCGTTTTTTTATCTGCAGGAGGAGCATCTGGATTGATGCCAGGACATCGACTGCCTCGAAGCCGGAGATTACCTGGGGCGCATTGATGTCTTTGTAGGCGTCGGAGCCGATTATTGCTGAGACGTGGCCGGGGCTGATAAAGCCGTCTATTTTTGTGTTTTTTGATGTGACTAATGTTTTCAGGGCGTCTGGCATTGTCTTGTGGGCTGAGTAGACGCAGAGGCCTTTTTTTATGGCGACTGCACTCATGGGGGCTGTTGTTTCAAAGCCGATGCCGAAGAAGACGAAGTTCTTATTGTTGCTGGCTAGCTTCAGGGCGTCTGTTGTTGAGTAGACTATCTTTATGTCTGAACCCTGTTGGCGCGCGCCTTCAAGGCTCATCTTTGTGCCCGGCACTTTTAGCATGTCGCCGTAGGTTGCTATGCTTACTCCGCTCAGGGCCAGTTCTACTACGGAGTCTATGTCTTTTTGGGATGTGACGCATACGGGGCAGCCGGGGCCGCTAATTAATTTTATGTTTTTCGGGAGGATTGATTTTATGGCGTATTTTGCGATTGTCTGCGTATGTGTCCCGCAGACTTCCATCAGGGTTATGTCTTTTGGGATGGCTGATGCTGTTTTTTGTATTTTGCCTATAAGATCTTTTGCCAGTTCTTTTCCTGCGAACATATGTATCAGCTGCTTTTTAGTTCATTGAGCATGTCAATGTTTTTTTGGATGTCTTTTTCATCTACAATCTCTATTGCAAAGCCGGCATGGACCAGCACGTAGTCGCCGGGGTTTGCTTTGACAAGCTCTATGTTGATGTCTTTTTTGACGTTTCCAAAATCGACTTGTGCAAATTTCGCGTTGTCTTTTAGTTTGATTACTTTGCCTTGTATAGAAAGACACATGGGTTATTAGTTGATTTGCAAGCTTAAAAATTGTGGGGGGTGAGAAATATACTTGTCTCTATCAGCACAGTTGTTACGTACATTTTTTAAAGATAATTGCCGGACTAGATTCTATGGCAGATGCAGGAATGATGCGGAAAGACAGTATTGTGATTAAAGGGGCGCGCGAGCATAACCTGAAGAATGTGGATGTGGCTATACCGCGCAATAAGTTTACGGTTATTACAGGTATTTCGGGGTCCGGGAAGTCGTCGCTTGCTTTTGATACTATCTATGCCGAGGGGCAGAGGAGGTATGTGGAGTCTCTGTCGTCTTATGCGCGGCAGTTTCTCGGGCTTATGAATAAGCCTGATGTTGATTCTATCGAGGGGCTGTCGCCTGCCATCTCGATTGACCAGAAGAGCGTGTCGCGCAACCCGCGCTCTACTGTCGGGACTGTTACGGAGATTCATGACTATCTCCGGCTCCTGTATGCAAGAATCGGGGTTGCGCACTGCCCTGTGTGCGGGAAGCCTATCAGAAAACAGAGTATTGAGGAGATTACTGAGAAGATAATGAGTCTCGGGAAAGGTGTGAAGATAATGATTCTTGCGCCGGTGGTGCGGCAGAAGAAGGGGGAGTATGTCACGTTTGTTGCTGAGCTTGCAAAGAAGGGGTTTTCGAGAGTGAGAATTGACGGGAGCATCTATGAAATCGGGGAGGAGTTTGAGGCTGACAAGAATAAGAAGCATGATATTGAGGTTGTTGTGGACAGGATTGTTATTGAGGATGATGTTTTGCAGAGGCTTTCTGATGCCTGTGAGAAAGCGCTTAAACTGGCGTCCGGGCTTTTGATTGTGAAGTAT
>JAIWAJ010000055.1:0-8448 GCA_048634435.1 Methanosarcinales archaeon | reverse complement strand
GATTCTGCTTCAGCTGCTGTGATGGCGAAGGCTACGAAGGTTCTTGTGGGTGCCGATGCTATTACTGCGGAGGGGGCTATTGTAAATAAGATCGGCACTTACCAGATTGCGATTGAAGCGAAAGAGTATAAGGTGCCGTTTATTGTGGCGTGCGGGACGCATAAGTATGATTCAAGGACTGCGCTTGGATTTCCTGAGCCGATTGAGCAGAGGGCAGTAAAGGAGGTTCTTGACCCAACAAAAATAAGGGGCGCGAAGATAATCAATCCTGCTTTTGATGTGACGCCGAAAGAGTATATTCATGAAATCATCACAGAGACTGGTGTGTATTCGCCTGAAACTCTTGTTGGCATTCTTGAGGCTAAAGCCAGGGGAGCAGGGGATTAAGATGCCGGTTGAGACTGAAGTGAAGATAAGCGTGAGTTCCTTTAAGAAAGTAGAGGAGAGGCTGGTGAAGGTGAAGGCCAGAAATATTTTCACTGTTCATGAGAAGAATGTAATTTATGATACCTTGGCAGGTGACCTGAAGGATGAGGATATTGGGCTCAGGCTCAGGTGTGAGAAGGATAGGGATAAGGGTTCTATTAGAGGAGTAACTCTCACGCTCAAGGGTCCAAAGAAGAGGGGCATTGTGAAGGAGAGGCTTGAGTTTGAGGTGCGGGTGTCGAGTTTCAGGAAGGCACATGAGATCCTTTGTGCGCTTGGCTTCAGGAAAGCGCTGATTTATGAGAAAATGAGAGAGAAATGGATGAGTGGGAAAACAGAAATATGTCTTGATACTCTTCCTTTCGGGAAGTATGTGGAAATTGAAGGTGATATGGAGGGTATATCCGGCACCGCGGGAAAACTTGGATTCAGTGAGAGGCAGTTTGTTAATTTAAACTATTTTGAACTTGCGGCGGAGAAAGGCATTAAAGGTGATATTCTTTTTGATAGTGATTGACGTGGTGTGTGGCTCGAGATGCAGGATACTGAGAAAGACAAATTAAGGGAATGGATTGCAAAAAGGTATGTGGAGGGATATACAAAGGAGAAGATGATAAAGATTCTAACAGGTTATGGCTACAGTGAGCAGGATGCGGGCACTGAAATTGAGGCGGTTATGGCTATGACGCGGGAGGGTGCCCGGGAGCAGGGCATCCAAACCGGGAAGTTGGTTAATGAAGTCGTAGAGGTTGTGAAAAATTATGATATTGTTGCGCATTTCCAAAAACTGGAGTATGTGTTGAGGAATCCTGTGGATTTCATTACAGTGATAAGGGATGATACGGATGCAGCTCCGGCAAAGGCAGGCATATATTTACTTTTGAATGTCTGCATGTTTTCTGTACTGAGGGCTGCGGTAAACTATATTTTTGGGGGACCGCTGTTGTTCTTTGTTGTTGATGCAGCGTATATTGTTTTATTGTCAGGGGTATTATTTGCTGTATCTGGCTGCGTTATCCATAGAATACTTCTTTCGTTGAATGGAAGAGGGAATCTTTTTGATACTTTGCAGGTGCTTGCGTATTCTTCGTCTGTTCTTATATTTGCGCCGCTGCCATATCTCTGGGTGCTACCTGCTATTTACGGGTTTATTCTTGCGGTTTTTAATCTTTCAGTTGTGCATAAGGTTAAGAGGGTGAATGCGCTGATTGCTCTTTGTGTGCCTACGATAACCGTGATTGTTCTCTTTGCGGCCATGTATGTGATTGGAACTCATTGAGCCGGATGCTGCATATCTATTTTTTTGGATTTCAGGTGAATGGTGATTTTTGCAGGCTATGGGTGGTATGGGGTAAACTATTTAAAAAGATTCATAGAACATTACAACAATAGTCTATGGTGGGCATGTATGAGTGAAGATTCTGATGTTTTTGAAGAGATTGACCTGAAAGATATATTGAGAAGCAGGGCTATTCGGAAATACTGGTACATGATAGTTCTTGCGGTTGTCTTCGTTATTGCTTTGTGGATCCGGATGGTGCCGGCGAAACACGGCATATTCATTGGCATTGATCCATATTACCTGTCGCGCATGACGCAATATCTCGTAGAGCATAGCTTTCATCTGCCGGCTGTTGATGTTATGCGCTATGCTCCGACCGGCTGGGACCCGCACAGTGAACTTAACGGCATATTCTATATTCCTGCTGTGATATATGTTTTGATAAGCAGGATAATTCCACTGGATTTCCATACGTTTGCAATTGTGTTTCCCGCGGTTGTTGGATCCCTGATTGTTGTTCCCCTGTTTTTTATTGGCAAGGAGCTCCATAACAAGAGCACCGGCCTTTTTGCTGCGTTGTTTTTTGCGGTCTCGGGTTCAGTGATTTTCCGGACATCTGCCGGGTTTTTTGAAAAGGAATCAATTGCAGGATTACTTATGCTTACCGGGCTGTATTTTTTTATAAGAGCAATAAGGAAGGACTCTCTTGTGTCAGGAATCGTTGCCGGCCTTTCTATAGCAACTATGGCGACGGTGTGGGGAGGAGTCCAACAGATACTGCTTGGCATTGTCGGTTATGTGTTTCTGGTGACTTTTGTGAATAAGCAGCCGAAATCGCTTCTGAAAGCTTATGTTCCGGTAGTGCTGATTGCTGTAACGTATTATGGCACCGGGTCATCAATTGCGATGATGAATTACCTTGCTCTTGCAATACTTGTTTTGCGTGTGGCTGTTGAGAGATACGGGGTTGTTTCGAAGAGGGGTTTGCCGTATTTTGGACCGTCTATTTTTTTGATTGGCGGGGTTCTTGTCTTTATCGGGGCCGTATTCTCAAGAAAGCTTGCCGGGCTTATTATGAGCACCCAGAAATATATGTTTTACAGCAAGGAGGTCATTGAGTCAACAGTTGCGGAGAATGTGGATGCAGGGTGGAATGATTTTGTGTCGCAGTTTGGCGCGCCTTATGCGGAGGCATTGTTTCCGCAGTTAAAACCGATATTGTTTTATGCAAGTGTATGGATATTTGCATTTGCTGCGGTGTTTGTTGTTTTGCACAAGATATACAAGGAAAAGGATAAATTTTTTGTGGTGGGTGTTTTTTCCGGCCTTGTCAGCATATTGACATATTATCTGTTTATGAAAACGAAGAGTCCTGATATGCAGACGTATTTTGTGTTATCTTTCATGCTGGTGCTTATACTTGTCGCGAGAAAAAGCCACTTAAATGCGTTGATGCTTCTTTTGATGTACTCATCTATGCTCGGGTTTGCGTCGAAGATCAGGTTTTCGTTTATACTCGGGCCTTATCTTGCATTGCTGGCAGGCTATTTTATGTCTAATTTTGTGAGGTTTGTGCAAAAGAGCAAGTTGATGAGGGATGCGAAGTCGCTTGAGGAGAAGATAAATATTTATTCCGTGGGTGCAGGCGTACTTATTGTGTTTGTGCTGGTTGTGAATATCGCTTCAGGATATGTGCTTGCAAATAATCTTGGGCCGTCGTTTTCTCCCAATTGGAGAGGTGCGATGGATTTTTTGAAGGCAGAGACGCCTGAGGAGTCAATTGTTCTTTCATGGTGGGATTTTGGATACTGGTTCCAGACTGAGGGGGAGCGGCCGACGAATCTGGATGGCGGAAATAATCTGGCTACCCGGAACAGGCCTACTGCGCAGTATTTTACAGGAATGATGAATGAGAGCCAGCAGAGGTTCTTTTTGAACAAGTTTAATACTGATTATATCCTTGTTGACTATTCGATGATTGGAAAATATGCTGCCATGTCTAAGATTGCGAATTATGATGGGACGGTGGAGTCTTATCTTGGGATGCCGTACAAGAACAGGATTGAAAAGGGGAATGTCTCTATATTTATATATTCTGCAGGGCCTTACTCTGTGTGGGTTCCTGTTAACCAGGGAGGTCAGCTTGAGGGAAATATTGTTTTGTCTACGTCGCAGGGGCAGGAAGCCTATATTAAATCTATTTGCGGGGCAAATGGATTGGTGCCTCTTAACCCGCCAAATGACAAGGCGATAATAGATAACTGCGTGTTTCTGACGCCTAATCTTGTGTATCTTGCAACTGAGGATGTGGGTACGTCTATGTTTACGAAATTGTATCTTATGAACGGGGAGGGTGTGCCTTATGTTGAGAAAGTGTTTGACAATCAGGAGGTTAAGATATTTAAGGTGAATCTTAACAAGTCGTCGCAGGATGAGCTTGACGAGTGGTGGAAGACTCATGATGCGTTTGACCTTATGGTGAAAAAGTGAAAGTGATCTTATGATCATATTTTTGATATCACTTGCTGTTACGTTTGTTGCAACGATGCTTGTTGTTCCGAAGACGATTGTGTTTTTGCGGAATATTTCTGTTGTTGGCAAGGACGTACAGAAGAAGGGCTGCCCTGAAGTTCCGGAGATGGGAGGGCTTCCTGTATTGATTGGCTTTCTTGCAGGCATGCTCCTTTATACGGCGACTAATACGTTTTATTTCAGGAATGAGGCGTATATCGGCCTGCTTGCGGCGATGCTGACTGTGACTTTGATAACGCTTATCGGTATGCTTGATGATCTTACGGCTCTTTTGAAGCCTAATTTTTCGATTAGTCGCAGGGATCATAAGTCGGTTAAGAGGGTTGGGTTTAAGCAGCGCCATAAGTTTTTGCTGCCGCTTCCTGCTGCTGTGCCGCTTATGGCTGTGCAGTCCGGGGTGTCTGTGGTGTCTATTCCTTTTGTTGGGTCGATAGATATCGGTATTTTGTACCCGTTGCTTGTTATTCCTTTGGCGGTGTTTGGCGCGTCTAATGCGACAAATATGCTTGCAGGGATGAATGGTCTTGAGGCAGGGCTTGGGGCTGTTTTGATTAGTGCTCTTGGGCTGTATGCGTATGTGCAGACCGGGAGTTCGATTGCTGCCGCGGTAGCGTTTATGTTTGTGGCTGCGCTTTTTGCGTTTCTTGTGTTTAACTGGTGCCCAGCCAGGCTGTTTTCCGGGGACAGCCTGACTTATGCTGTCGGTGCTGTTGCGGCGACTGTGGCGATTCTTGGAAATATTGAGAAGTTTGCTCTTTTCTGTTTTATCCCATGGTTTGTGGAGTTTGTTTTGAAGGCAAGGTCGAGGTTCAAGGCAGAGAGTTTCGGGGTTTTGCAAAAGGACGGGACGCTTAGGGCACCGGGTAAGAAGATATATTCATTGACGCATGTTGTGATGAAGATGGGGAACTATAGTGAGCCGAAAGTGTCTTTGATTCTTATTATGTCTGAGGTAATAATATGTCTTTTAGGGTTTGCTATTTTTCTGTGAGTTGAATACTTGTTACTGTTGTTCGTTTATTCGTTCGATGAAGAGGTCTGCGGGTATTATTATGGTTGTTGCGAGTCTCTTTTGGTCGTAGAGCTGGGGGTCGCCTGTGAGTTTTATTTTTTCTGAGTCTTTCGGGTGTTTTAGTTTGCCGTCTGGTGTGAAGAATGTTTTTGCGAACAACTGGTAGATGTATTGTGGCTGCATTCTTTCGTAGTCGTCGATTATTATGTAGTCTATGTTTTTTTCATGGAGTGTGGTTATGAGTTGTTCTTCTTTGCCAGGGTAGCCGACTGTTTTTCGGTAGCTGTACCATTGGTGGCCTGGTTGGCTTGCGGTCATGAGCACTGCTTCTTTGTCTGTGTTTTGCTGGATCCATTGCCCTGCTTCCTGAAGTGAGGGGTAGCCAAGGGCGTGGATTTGCTGGTAGCGCGGGAGGACGGCTGTGTAGCCTGTATATATGATGTATGTGAGCATGATTGCCGGGAGTATGAGTGATGCTGCTCCAGTGAGTTTCAGGTCGCGTTCTGTTAGTTTTGCGATTATTTTGAAGGCGCCGAGGGCGGCAAAAACTGCGAGCGGGCATGCAAGTGTATCAATTAGCCGCAGGTCTTTCAGCACCTGGATTGAGAAGTATGCCAGAGGGACTATTATCCATGTTAGCATATATATACCGAATTTGTCTTTTTTGTATAGTGTCCAGATGATTCCGAGTATTGCGAGTGTGAAGCCGAGCCATGTGAGATATTGCGGAGCTTGTGTGAGGTATGTGTGCCACGGGCCTGCGCCCCATTGCATGTTGAGTGCGCCTCTTGCCTGTTTTATGCCGATGAATGCATCGCCGAATGTCAGGTGCTGGTAGATGAAGTAAGGTGCTAATGGTATGAGTGCGGCAAGTGGTGAAAGTATGAGGTCGCGGTTTTTTGTGAGAGATTTTAGGGAAGCCTGGTTTGTTATTATTTTTATTGCGAGGTATATTGCGATTGAAGGTATTATCAGTATTGCGTTGTATCTTATGAGGAAGGTGAGGCCGAAGGAGATCCATGAGATGTATAGGTATTTTGGATTATTCTTTTCTATGCCTATGTAGAATGCGAGCATTGCGATTGTGTAGAAGAGGACCGATGGGATGTCTGAGAGGATGTTTTGTACATAGGGAAGTGTTAAGGGGATTCCACCCAGCATTGCACTTGAGAAGAATGCAATCTCTCTATTGTATATTTCTTTGACGAGGAGGTATACGATGAGTATTGTGAGTATTGCGGATACGATTATTGGTATTTTTGCTACAGTGTATGAGACGCCGAATATCAGGAATGATGCTGCAAGCATCATTGGGAAAAATGGCTGTCTGTAGGATTCTTTTGTGCCCTGGACGTCAATGCCGTGGTAGTGTTCGACTGCAAGGGTGCGGCCCATTGTTATGTATCCTGCCTCGTCGTACATGAGGGAGTCGTAGGCGCTGATGTTTGCGAGGTAGATGTAGCCGAAGAACGCGGCCAGGAGAATTAGCGCAACGATATCTGTTTTTGTGAGTTTGAAGATGTTTTGTTTAGTGCTTTTTTCTCTTTTTTTCGCGTCTTTTGTGCCTGTCTTTTTTTTCATTTTTGTCATCTGCCTTTTTTGTGCTGCTATAATGTCTGGCTTATGATTATTATAAGCGTTATTGTTGTCTATTGATGGGATGTAATCTGTTTTGTTATATCTTTTCTTTTTAGGTGCATGCGTGTGATTGTGTATGAGCCGAGAGCGAGAGTGATTATATTTTTTATGAAGTGGTCTACGAGCGCTACTGAGAATGCAAGCGCCGGCTGCGCTCCAAATACTATGAATACTCCTGAAAGAGCTGCTTCGTATGTGCCGAGACCGCTTGGGGTGTTGGGGGTGGCTTTTGTGAGGTTGCCAAGCGAGACTGCAAGGAATATTATTTCTATGGCCAGGTTCATGTTCATCGAGAGTGCGACTGTGTATGCTATCAGGGTTTCCATTAACCAGATGCCAATCGAGCAGATCAATATAATCATGGATGATTTTTTGCTTTTTACTGTGTTGTTGATGTTTTTTATGAATTTTTTGAGTGATTTTGTTATTTTTTCTGTGTATATATCGTGAGCGATAAGCCTGTTGAGTATTTTTGTTGTGGTTGATTCGATTAGTTTTGGTTTGTACATCAAGACGAAGATTGCGAGTGTCAGGAGGACTGCCACAATGCTGAGTATATTCATGGTGTTCTGTATCCATGATGGCATGATGTATTCGTTCCTTTGAGTGATATAGAATAATGAGACGGCTCCCAAAAGTATTATTGAGATTATGTCAAATACCCTTTCTGTCAATAGTGATGCAATCCCTATGTTATATTCAATTTTGCGGTATTTTTTGATTAATATGGCGCGAAGAAGGTCACCCATTCGTGCGGGGAGTACAAGGTTTGCCCATTGGCTGCATATCACCATTTTTGTGGAGAATGCAAGCCCCAGTTTTTTCCCTGAGCCTTTTAGCAACTCATCGAATCGTTTTCCTCTCAGGAGGTATGATGCTGTGAATATTGCTGATGCGAGGAGGATATGTTTTGGTGATGCGCTTGATATTGTATATGTCACGTCTTTTAGGCCGACCAGGCCTGCAATAGCGAGAAGTATTGCTGCGCCAATCAGGAGGCCTATGATTGTGTTTTGTCTTTTTTTTGATTTGGATTGCGGTTTTTTTGTATCTTTCCACATACGTATTATTCGTGAGCCCATGCCTATCACATCTCTTGTGATGTCTACTGTGGTGGCGCTGCCTGCGCGCCATTTTATTGGGAATTCTTTTATTTTGTAGCCGGATCTTTGCGCGATGATGAGCATTTCCGTGTCCCAGAACCAGTGTTTGTCTTTGATTTTGCCGAGTATGTCCATCAGGGGCTTTCGCCTGAATGATTTGAAGCCGCACTGGTGGTCTTTTATTTTTGATTTTAGAAGTGTTCTTGTCATTAAGTTGCGTTACTTTTATTTACATTTTCTAAACTAAATTTATTGATCAATTCTTCTTTATTAAATATTTCAATATCATCGCCTGAAGCCCAGCCCAAAAGACATAAGTAATTGAATAATGCCTCTGGCAAATATCCATTTTCCTTAAATTCTTCCACCGAAGTCGATCCATGCCGCTTTGACAATCGTTTTTTGTCCGGACCCAAAATTAAAGGTAAATGAGCAAATTGCGGAATATTCCAATT
>JAIWAJ010000054.1:0-8549 GCA_048634435.1 Methanosarcinales archaeon | reverse complement strand
CTTAAAGTGAGGGGGAGATTATCTTATATGAGCAGGTTTTTCTCGCGCGCTTCTTCTGAGAATTCTATGAGTGATGAGGAGCTTTGGGAGTATCTTGCGGGTGGGAATAAGTTCAGGGTTGTAAAATGCAGGAAGGGGCATTTTATATTTGAGAAGATGAGATGATCGTTTTGATGCGCACGAATATAAAAGACAAGGCACAATATCATTTATGGTTGTTCGTATTGGTACTGCGGGGATTCCGCTTGCGTGCAAAGGAGGGACTACAGCGGATGGTGTGAAGTGGGTTTCGGATATGGGTCTTTCTGCGCTTGAGATTGAGTTTGTCAGGAGCATTTATCTTGATGAAGCCTCTGCCAAAAAGGTTGGTGAGGTTGCCCGGAAGCTTGATGTTTCCCTTTCGTGCCATGCGCCGTATTATATTAATTTTGCGTCGATAAAGCCTGCTGTTGTGTTCAAGAGCAGGAAGATTGTAGGAGATGCGCTCAGGATTGCTGATGCGTGCAGGGCAGGGATTGTTGTGGTTCATGCTGGCTTTTACAGCGGGAGGGGTGATGAGGAGACTTACAGGATGATCAAGTCTGCTCTTTCTGCGTTCAGTTCCAGGGCAAAGGTTGGTGTGGAGACTATGGGGCGCCAGAAGCAGTTCGGGAGTGTTGATGAGGTTGCGCGGCTTGTTGGGGATTGTGAGAATGTTCTGCCTGTTGTGGATTTTGCGCATGTGCATGCGCGGGAAAACGGCTGTATCAGAAGTAAGGATGATTTCAAGAGTATTCTTGATAAGTTTGAGAGGCTCGGGGTGTCTCCTATTCACTGCCATATGACCGGGATAAAGTATGAGAACGGGAATGAGAAGCATCATCTTCCTATATCTTCGAATGAGCCTGATTTCAGGCTGCTTGCTGAGGTTTTGAGGGAGAATGAGTATAATGTGACTGTGATTTCGGAGAGTCCTGTTATTGAGCAGGATGCAGTTTTGTTTAAGAGTTGGGTTGATGGAAAGCCGTGATTAATTATCATCGACGCGCCATTTTGGCCTTATCCGGCTGTCTTTTAGGTTTGTTGTTTTTGATTTTTTTTTGTTTAATATCCCGCTCCAGGCTATCATCACGCCGTTGTCGCCTGCGTATTGCATGGGGCATGCGAAGTATTTTGCGCCTCTTTCTTTGCACATGGTTGACAGCATTTTGCCCAGCCTTTTGTTTGCTGCGACGCCTCCTGTTATGAGGACCTCGTTTTTTTCTGTATGGGCGAGTGCTCTTTCTGTCACTTCTGTCAGCATTGCGAAGGCATGCTCCTGGAAGGAGAATGAGAGGTCTTCGAGTTTCGCGCCTTGCTTGTATTTTCTTACTATGTCTGTGACGAGGCCGGAATAGGAAAAGTCCATGCCTTTTACTGTGTAGGGAAGCTCTATGTATTTTCCTTTTTTTGCCAGTTTCTCGATTATGGGGCCGCCGGGAAAGCCGAGATTACATTCTCTTGCGAATTTGTCGATTGCGTTTCCGATTGCTATGTCAAGGGTCTCTCCAAATACGCGGTATTTCCCGCATGTTTTGCCTATTACCTGGGAGTTGCCGCCTGAGACGTAAAGTACTATCGGGTCACTCGATTTTGTCATCAGCTTTGCTATGTCTATGTGGGAGATGCAGTGGTTCACACCAACAAGCGGCTTTTTTAGTTTCAGGGATAATGCGCGCGCGAATGTGGCTGTGATGCGCAGGCAGGGGGGGAGGCCGGGGCCTTGTGAGAATGAGATGATGTCGAGGTCTTTTGGGTTGATTTTTGCGGTTTTTAGGGCGTCTTTCAGTACTTTTGGCGCAATTTGGGCGTGATGTTCTGCTGCTTCTCTCGGGTGGATTCCCTTTGGGGGGAAGAAGCTTGATTTTACGTCTGAGAGGATCTTGCCTTTGTCGTCGATTATGCCGATGCCCAATGTGTGGGCAGTCCCTTCGATTCCAAGTGATAGCATGGGCTTTTTATGGGGGTTTAAGTTTATATTGTTAGTTCTGTGACTAAGAAGTTGAAGTTCAAAAATCATAGGATATTGGTGATAAATGGAGAATCCTAAGCTTTTTGATCGCCTGTTCATGCTTTATATGCAATCAAAAATCATAGGATATTGGTGATAAATGGAGAATCCTAAGCTTTTTGATCGCCTGTTCATGCTTTATATGCAATCAAAAATGGGATAGAAATTGAGGCGTATTTTAAGCTTTTTTGATTTCGGTGTAGCCGCATCCGCCGCAGTATATCCTGTTGTTCATGGCTGCAAGCATCTTTTTGCATTTCGGGCATTTTTTGTTCTTTAGAACTGCTTTCCCGTCTTTTATCTCGTAGTTTTTCCATAGCTCGGGGCTTTTTCCGCGCCCTTTGCTTTTTGCTTTTTTTGCGATAGTAGTCACCCTGTCTTAATTATTCTTTTTTTGTGAATCATCTTTTGATGTGTCTTTGGTTTTGTCTTCTTTTTCTTCAGCCTTTGGTTCTTCTTTGGTTTCAGGTGCTGATTCTGGTTTGGATTTCTCTTTTTTTTCCGGCTTTTCTTCTTTTACTGGTTCTTCTGCTTTTTCTTCCTTTGGCTCTTCTTTCTTTTCTTCGGTCTTGGGTTCTTCTTTTACTTCCTGTTTTGGCTCCTGCTCTGCCGACTTGGCTTCTTCTGTCTTTTTTTCTTCTTTTTCTGGTTCTTTCCTGTCCTCTTGCTCTTTTTGTTCAACTGCTTCTTCTTTTTTTGGCTCTGCGCCAGCAGCGTCTTTTTTTGCTTTTGCGTATCCCGGCACCTGCCCTGGCTTGTCATACACTTTCAGGCGCACTTCGCTTATTGGTCTTCCGAATTTCTGGTAGACGCCGTCAATGTAGACGCATTCGGGCTTTACCTTGAGATCGGTTGATATTTGTGCAACAATGTCCTTTTTGCCTGGCGTTGCGCCTGGCTTCTGAACCATGCATACTATCTCTCTTCTTGAGAGAAGATGGTTTTTTTTGTCGTCAATAATGTCTATTTCCATGTATATCAGTCTGTTTTGTGTTTTTCTATTAAATTATTATTAAAATATCTGCAGGGCATATCTTCCAGGGATAGTGTGTTCTCCTTTTTTTCCCATTACAGATTCCGGGTCATATACTGTAAGCACACCTTTCCAGTTTCTTGTGAGGTCCTTGTTTTTGCATACTTCACATTCTTTTTCTTCTGTTACACGGTGGCATATTCTGCAGGCTCTTTCTGACATAATGCATCATCCCTTTTTTGTTTTTGTTTTTGTTTTTTTTGCAGCTGGTGGTGCTGGCTTGTTTTTTGCTTTTAGCTTGGCTTTCTTTTCTGCTTCAAGCCATTCGATTGCGCCTAGTCCCGGCTGCCTCATTGTGAGGTTTATCTTGTTTATCTCTTTTTTGTCGAGGCTTACACCGATTACTCTTGCTCTTACTATGTCCCCTACCTTTAAATTTTTGCTGGAGTCTTTGCCGGACAGGACACCTGTTTTGCGGTCATAGCTTATGAAATCATTTACAATTTGCGATATATGGCACATGCCGTCCAGGGGGCCGAACCTGACGAATACACCGAATTCTGTTATGTCTACTACGTTTCCTTCTATAACTTCATGAAGCTTGGGTACGAATATCATTGCCCTGAATTTTGCATTGTAGTGTATCCCTGCGTCTTCTACCTCTATTTCGCCTCCTGTGACCTCAAGTGCTTCTGTGACTGCAAGCACGACACCAAGTTCCATCAGTATCTTGTTCTCGTATTTTGATGCGAGGGCTTTCATTACTGATTCTTTCTTGTCCAGACCGATGTTTTCGGGCTGCACTCTTATTGAGTCTTCTACTGTTATTATCTCGTACATTGCATCACTTTAGTCTTTTTTCGCGTCATAGAGCTTCATTGCATGGACTACTGCACGTTCAGCGTCTTTTGCGCCTGTCCAGCCTATTATCTTTATTATGTCTTTTTTGGGCTTTTTATAGTTTTTGAAAAATTCCTCGATTTCTTTTAAGGTGTGTTTTGAGAGTGCTGATATGTCTTTTGTGCCTCGGTGTTCCGGGTCATTTAAGGGGACTGTCACGATTTTGTCTTTTCGTATCCCGTTTACTGACAGTTTCAGGAGACCTACCGGGACTGTGTCGACAAGGCACCCAGGGAATGTAGGGTATTCTGTGATTACCATGGCGCGCAGAGGGTCCCTGTCTTCCCATACTGCCCGGGGTATGAAACCGTAGTCGCAGGGATATGTTATCAGGGAGTAAAGCACGTTTTGCAGTCTTGCGAACGTCCTGTTGACGCTGTACCTGTTTTTCGAATCTTTTGTTGCTTCTACAACTACTGTTACGATTTTTGGCGGCTTTAGTCCTGTGGGAAAGTCATTCTGTTTGTCCATCCATACACCTTAAGGTACCAATAACAGGATGAGAAGCAAGATGCGATATTCTTGTTATTGCTATTTGTTGTTTGTTATTGTTACAGACAAAGCTTTTTAAATCTAATTGTCGGGTGAGATGGTCTTATTTTAGGTGTCGGTGGTTTGTTGCGCAAAAAATATATAATATAGTAAACTAATTAGAGAATATGAGAAAGGGTGTTGATAGTGTCTCTGGAAATATTGTGGATGTGCTTAATTCCAGGGTTTATCCCGGCACACTCGAGATTTCCAGGGGAAAGATAATGAGGATTGTGGAGGATGATAAGGAGCATGATTCTTTTATTGTGCCGGGGCTTGTTGATGCGCATGTGCATATTGAGAGCTCTATGCTTGTACCTTCAGAGTTTGCGAGACTTGCGGTAGTTCACGGCACTGTTGCGACTGTTTCTGATCCTCACGAGATTGCCAATGTGCTTGGTATGGATGGCGTGAGGTATATGATGGATAATGGGGAGCTTGTGAATTTCAAGTTTTATTTTGGTGCGCCGTCGTGTGTCCCTGCAACTGTTTTTGAGAGTTCGGGGGCGAAAATAGGGGTTGCGCAGGTTGAGAAGCTGTTAAAAGAGAGGAGAATCAAGTTTTTGAGTGAAGTGATGAATTTCCCTGGTGTGCTGAATGATGATCCTGAGGTTATGGGCAAGATAGGAGTTGCGATCAGGTATGGAAAGGTGATAGACGGGCATGCGCCCGGGCTTCGCGGGGAGGCGCTTGAAAAATATGTGAAGGCAGGGATATCTACTGACCATGAGTGTTTTGATAAGGATGAGGCTGCTGAGAAGGTCCGGTTGGGTATGAAAATTCTTATCAGGGAGGGCTCAGCAGCCAAAAATTTTGATGCATTGTGTTTTTTGATTGAAGAGCATCCTGACAGGTGCATGTTTTGCAGTGACGACAAGCACCCGAATGATTTGGTCAGGGGGCATATAAATGAGCTTGTGAAGAGGGCGCTTGATATGGGCATGGACAGGATGCGTGTGCTCAGGTGCGCATGTGTTAATCCTGTTCTGCATTACGGGCTTGATGTTGGGCTTTTGCAGACGGGGGATGCTGCTGATTTTATTGTGGTGGATAATTTCGAGGAGTTCAATATCTTAAAGACTTATATCAATGGCGAGCTTGTTGCGCAGGATGGGAAATGTCTGCTGCCAAAAGTGTCAGTGAGTGTTGTGAATAAATTTAGGGCAGGGAAGAAAAAGGTGCTGGATTTTTTTGTGAAAAAAGAAGGTGAGAGGATAAATGTTATCGAGGCTATTGACGGGCAGCTGATTACTAATAAGGTTGTTGAGACGGTGAAAGTTTCCCATGGCAATGTTGTTTCTGATACCCAAAGGGATATTTTGAAGATTGCTGTTGTTAACCGGTATTGTGATGCTTGTCCTGCTGTTGGGTTTGTCAAGAATTTCGGGCTGAAGAAGGGGGCGATAGCATGCTCTGTTGCCCATGATTCTCATAATGTTATTGCTGTTGGCGCTACGGATGAGGCAATTTGCGATGCTGTTAACCTGGTTATAGAGAATAAGGGGGGGTTGTCTGTTGTTTATGATGATGTGTGGGAAGTTCTTCCTTTGCCTGTTGGCGGGATTATGAGTAATGAGGATGGGTTGATGGTGGCTGAGGCTTATTTGAGGCTTGATAGGCTTGCCTGTGAGCTTGGCTCAAAGTTGATGGCTCCTTTCATGAGTCTGTCGTTTATGGCTCTGCTTGTTATCCCGAAGATAAAGCTGAGTGACAAGGGATTGTTTGACGGTGAGAAGTTTGAGATGATGAGTTTGTTTGCGCGGTGATGCCTTATGGAAGAGATTGAAGTTCTTATTGATGAGGAGGAGATAGGTCTTAAAGTCAGGGAGATGGCTAAAGTTATTGCTCGCGAGCATAAGGATGAAAAAGAGATTTATTTTGTTACGGTTCTTGAAGGGGCGAGAACTTTTGCTGATGATCTGGTAAAGGAGATTATGGGTTTAGGGGGGTTTAAAGTAAAGAATTATCTTGTTAAGGTGGGGAGTTATGGCCAAGGTCGTGAATCTTCGGGTAAAATTGAGGTTAAAAAAGGTCTTGTGGAGGATGTTTGCGGGAGGGAATTGATTGTTGTTGAGGATATTGTTGATACGGGACTGACGCTTTGTTTTTTGAAAGAGTATTTGCTGAAAGAGAAAAATGCGGGGTCTGTCAAGATATGCAGTTTTCTTGATAAGCCATCGAGGAGGAAGGTTGATGTTAATGTGGATTATGTTGGCTATGTGGTGCCTGATAAGTTTGTTGTCGGTTACGGGCTTGATTACGGCGGGAGGTACCGGGAGCTGCCTTATGTCGGGGTTATTAATGGGTGAGAGGGGGCGTGTTTAGGCGCCACAACCAATAATCCAAAATACAGGGCTGATAATGATACAAAGCTTTAATTAGTTGTGTCTCCCGATTCATTATATCTCCCCTCTTGTTGCTGGTATTATATTACAAGGAGGGAGATGCTATTTATTTTTTACTTTCGGAGGTATCGGCACGATAAAAAACTATTTAAAGTTTTCGGTCAAACTTTTTTTGATATAAGTTACAGACTCTCCTGTAAACTGCAAAAAAGGTGATTGACAAATGCCAATGTTTAAGTGCTCAGAATGCGGAAATGTAGTCGAGGATGAGGCGCCACCGGAAAAATGCGCGTGCGGCGCTGAGTTCAGTTATGACGAAGTCCATGATTTTGAGGAGTCATCTAAAAATGAAGATGAGTTTCATAAAGCAGATGTAGATGATGACGCAGATGACGGATTTTAGCTTTTTCTTTTTGATTTTTTTTATTGCATGTAAAGCAGATTATCCTCTTATCTGTTTCATGTGGTTGATTCTTTTTTGGATGAGTGCTTCTGTCCCTATGTCTGACCTGTGCCTGACCGGTCCTTTTACTTGTTTGCATGCGTGTTCTGCTATTTTTTCTGCTTCGTCTATTGTGTCTGCTATGCCAACAAAGGCAAGGGCGCGGGAGGTGCCCATGACAAGTTTGTCATCAGTTTCGTTTATTGAGGCGAAGTAGAGTTTCCGGGTGCCTGTGGGTTCAGGTACATTGACTGTGTCGCCGCTTTTGGGGTTGTCAGGATAGCCTTCAGGCACAATGTATTTGCAGACTGTGGCTTTCTCTTCGAATTCGATAGTAGTTTTGGAAAGAGTGCTGTCTATTATTGCTTTGCAGATTGTGACCAGGTCTGTTTTCAGGATGGAGAGTACATTCATAGCCTCCGGGTCACCGAATCTGGCATTGTATTCTATCAGTTTTATGCCATCTTTTGTTGCAATGAATCCGCCGTACATGATTCCTTTGTAGTATTTGCCGCTTTTTTTGAACATTGCCTTGTTGACTGCGACTGTGATGTTGTGGGCGTCTTCTAAATCTTTTTGGGAGAGAAACGGCAGGTTTGCTGTGCCACTATATGAGCCCATTCCGCCGGTGTTCGGGCCAGTGTCGCCATTGTAGGCTCTTTTGTGGTCCTGGACCGGGGGGGTGTCGACGACGGTTTTGCCGTCAACAAATGACTGGAGGCTGAATTCCTCGCCGACCAGCTTTTCTTCAATCACGATTTTGCCGTGAGCTTCAATTATCTCGCGGCAATAGTCTATTGCCTCGTCTTTGGATGATATGTGCTCGCCTGATACTTTGACTCCTTTGCCTCCTGTGAGGCCGTCGGGTTTTAGAACGTATCCTGTGCCTGAGAGTCTGTTCAGGAATACGTCTATGCCCTCAAGGGAGTTGAATGTCCTGAATTTGGGGGCGCCGGGGATGCTGTATTCCTGCATGAGCTCGCGCACGTAGGATTTGCTGCATTCGAGCATTCCAAGCTCTTTTATTGGCCCTATGGAAGGGATGCCTATTTCAATGAGGTTGTCAGCGGCTCCGGCAGAGATAGGGAGTTCCGGGGAGATGAATGCGAAGTCCGGCTCAATGCTTTTTGCGAAGTTTACTATCGCATCTGTATCGTCGAGTTTCCCGATTTCATAGTCTGCCGCAATTTTTATTATTCCCGGATTTTTTGCGCTCATGAATGCGAATATGTCCGGGTCTGTGGCGCTCTTTTTTAGAGTTTCTGCAATTATGTGTGCGCGCGCACTGTTCCCTATCAGAAGTATTTTCATGTAATTCACCCCGTTTTG
>JAIWAJ010000053.1:0-8568 GCA_048634435.1 Methanosarcinales archaeon | reverse complement strand
AAGCATTTTTAAGTGCTTCTTCTAAGCTTTTTCCTTTAATGTAAGGAGCTTTATGCTCTTCTTCTAAAACTACGCGCTCTCCAGCACTCCATAGGTCCCAATTCTCTGTCAAATCTTTGAAATCATCTTTTATCATTGCAATAGGAGTTCCCTTATCTTTGGGCAAAGAGGCAAATAGAGCATATAATTTTGCAGCTTGAGCAAAAGGACTTTTCTCTTTAGGATAATTGCCCCGATAGAAATATTCTAGTAATCTAAATTCAATTTCTTTTGAACTGTTATGAGGAGAATATTTATCAAAATGCAAGTTTGTTTGATGCTTCCCTAGAGACACATAATTTTCTCTTAGTTTTTCAATCTGTTTTTTTGCTGGTTCAATGTCATCAATGATTCCTTCCTTAAGAGGCTCAATTAGGGTCTTTTTGACAGCAGTTTCAACGCCATCTTCTTCAAGAAGTACGAACGGAATATAGCAACCAGATAAAGATGCTACTATAGTATAACCATCCATATTGAATAATAATTCATCTCCATCGATTGTTCCTTCTTTTTTTCTAAGCTCGGTATCAAAGTAGTTAAGATCGTAGTCTTTACCCAACTGTCCCGGATCTGGAGCGTGCCTCAATGATATACCATCTTGAAACTGTTCAGGAAAATATATAGTAGCGCCAGTATAATGAACCATAGCAAAACACCAATTGAAAGAATAAACAATAATCTTTATAAACTTTTCTATTTTTACTATTAATCGGATGCAACAAAATTTGAACGCCAAGTGTGAAAACGCTCGCCTGCCAACTTTCTCGCTCTGCTCGAACTTTTTCTACGAAAAAGGCAACTAACAGCAGAGATACGATTTCGCTACGCTCCATCCAAATTTGCCTGCGGCAAACTTCGTATATCTGCATACGTTAAACTCAATTATCAGCGCTCATTTATTTGGGACTGGCTCACATCACCCCCTCTTGAAGTTAATGGTGCATTTATATAATAGTCAAAGTATATTGAACAATATGGATAAAAAATACTTCCCAACCAGGATAATTGTAGTCATTGCAGTTGCTTTAGTCATATTCCTTTCTGGTTGTGCGAAACAACCTGCGCCGATGGCAGATGATGCCGGGGCAACCCCGGAAAAAGTTAGTTCTGTTGTAAATGCCAATAATCAATTTGCATTTGAGCTTTATTCAAAATATAAAGATGACCCAAAACACGAAAATACTAATATTTTCTTTTCTCCTTATAGTATTTCTACAGCTTTGGCTATGACTTATGAAGGCGCAAGAGGACAAACTGCAGAAGAAATGCAGTCTGTGCTTCACTTTCCTGAAAACCCGGATGTTAGAAGACCTGCCTTTGCAAGAATCCATAATGATATCAATAGTAGAGATAAAGAATATCAGCTATCAACCGCTAATGCCCTATGGGCTCAAAAAGACTATCAATTCCTGGATGAATATTTTAACATTACAGAAAAATACTATGGTGGAAAAGTAACTAATCTGGACTTTATTCAAGAAACCGAAAAATCAAGAGTTACTATAAATAAATGGGTTGAGGTTCAGACCAATGATAAAATTAAAGACTTAATTCCCCCAGGAGTTCTTGATTCGATGACAAGATTAGTCCTTACAAATGCTATTTATTTTAAGGGCACATGGGTCTTGCAGTTTGATAAAAGTAAAACAAGAGAAACAGACTTTAGAGTAAGTCCTGCCAGCACAGTAAAAGCACAGATGATGAGCCTGACAGGAGAAAAAGCTAAATTTAATTATGCTGAAACAGAAGACTTACAAGTACTCGAAATGCCTTATGACGGGGAAGACTTATCGATGCTTGTACTTTTGCCAAAAGAAGATACCCTCGATAAACTTGAACAATCTCTTAATGAGGAAAAATTGAATGAATGGAGAAATATGCTTCAGGAGAGAAAAATAGATGTCTATATGCCCAGGTTCAAATTTGAAACCAAATATTTTATGGTTCAATGTCTTGCAGAAATGGGGATGCCTACTGCGTTTTCTATACAAGCAGACTTTTCCGGAATGACCGGAAAAGAGGATTTATATATTTCTCAAGTTATACATCAGGCTTTTGTAGAAGTAAATGAAGAAGGAACAGAAGCTGCTGCGGCAACTGCTGTCGTAATGAAAATGAATTCTGCTGAATTTTCAACTATGTTTAAAGCAGACCACCCATTTATATTCATAATCCAACAAAAAGAGACAGGAAATATCTTATTTTTGGGAAAAGTTATGGATCCTACTAAGTAACGCTCGCCTGCCAACTTTCTCTTAGTCGCAATGTTATCAGAAACTGAGCACCCTTTCAGAAAGTATCACCATGGATACAATTGAATAATTCAACATGACCATAAAAACAAAACTTAAATATCTCCCCGCACACTCTTTCTTAGAGAAATATGACAAGAGACAAAACAACCTTTTACAGCACCAACTTAGGTGCGCCCGAGGTAAACTTCGAAACAGCCCTGCTCACAGGACTCGCCCCCGACAGGGGCCTCTACATGCCAAAAACCATACCGCGCTTAAGCAAAGAAGACATAGAATCCATGAAACACATGGGCTACGCCCAAATTGCCGCACTCGTCGCAAAAAAGATACTCAGGTGCGAAATAGATGAAAAAACCCTAAAAAACATCACACAAGACGCATACAATTTCAACATCCCAATAGAAAAAATAACTGCAAACGACTACATAATGCGCCTTGACCAGGGCCCTACAGCATCATTCAAGGACTTTGCCGCAAGAATGATGGCAAGGATTATGCAGCACTTCACAAAAAAGCAAAACAAAAAAATCACAATCCTCACCGCAACCTCCGGCGACACAGGCAGCGCAGTCGCGCACGCATTCTACAGCCTGAAAAACATAAAAGTAATCATACTCTACCCAAAAGACGAAGTTTCACAAAGGCAGAGAAAACAGATGACAACACTTGGCAAAAATATAACATCAATAGCGGTCGACGGCAAATTTGACGACTGCCAGGCCATGGTCAAGCAGGCATTTTCTGACCCTGAACTAAAAAACATCAACCTGACCTCCGCAAACTCCATAAACATAGGCCGCCTCATCCCCCAGACCATCTACTACTTCTATGCATACTCAAGAATTGCAGATAGTGAAGAGATTGTTTTTTCAGTCCCCTCAGGCAACTTCGGTAACCTGATGGGTGGCCTCCTTGCAAAAGAGATGGGTCTCCCTGTCAGGAAATTCATCGCCGCTGTAAACGAAAACAACGAATTTACAAAATTCCTCGAAACAGGAAACTACAAAAAAATAGCCCCATCAAGAAACTGCCTCTCAAACGCCATGAATGTCGGCCACCCGAGCAACCTTGCAAGGCTGGTTGCACTATACGGCGGCCGCATGGACGAGACCGGCAAAATACGCAGGATGCCTGATATGGAAAAAATAAGAAAAGACATCTATACCATCTCAGTCACAGACAAAGAGACAAAAGACACAATAAAAAGCACTTACGAAAAACACAAAATCCTCATCGAGCCGCACGGCGCTGTCGGCTGGTGCGCACTTGAAAGATACAGAAAAGAAACAAAAGACGAGGCACCGGCAGTATCTCTTGAGACAGCACATCCGGCAAAGTTCCCTGATGAGATAATCAACCTCACAGGAATCAAGCCGGAACTGCCTGAAAGCCTCAAATCACTGGACGAAAAAGAAGAACAAAAAGAAAACATCCACGCCGACTACAAAGAACTCAAAAACTTCCTGAAAAAAATACCTTTATGAACTCATCACCTCTTAACAGTCCATACTGTCCGTTTTTGGCATTATTCTCATCAAACACAAGAACATCATCCGGCCTTCCTCCATCCATATCAGTTATCAAAAAAGGAACCGGCTCGCGCGTATGCGTCCCGAGCTTTACCGGAGTAGGATGATCAGGAAGAACAGCAATTCTCACCTTATCATCAACCTGCCCAAGATTGCTCAAAACCCTTCCAACAACTCTCCGGTCAAAATCCTCTATAGTCTTTACCTTAAGATCAAAATCACCTTCATGGCTTGCTTCATCAGGCGCCTCAACATGCAGGTAAACAAAATCATGGGTTTTCAGGGCCTCGATGCATGCATCCGCCTTCCCCTCATAATTCGTATTATACAACCCCGTGGCACCATCGACATTTATGATATCCATCCCCGCATAAACACCGAGCCCCTTGATAAGGTCAACCGCAGAAATTACAGCACCGCTGACACCATATTTCTCACAGAAGTTCTCCATATCCGGCCGGTACCCCGCGGACCACGGCCAGACAGAATTTGCAGGATCCTTCCCCTCTCGAAGCCTTTTGATATTAACCGGGTGCCTCGAAAGCAACTTCCACGACTTGCGTATAAGCGAGTCAATGAGTTTCGCTGTTCGCACCCCCTTATCATTGATAGCTACAGGCATCACTTCATCCACCTTTGCCCCGGCAACGTCATGAGGCGGTGTCAGCTCAATATCCGCCGAGGCGTTTTTCAGCACAAGAAGATGCCTGTAGCTCACACCCGGGTAGATTCTCATGTTCTTGCTGCATAACTTTTCACCTATACATTCGACAAGCTCACGAGCCTCTTCTGAGCTGATATGGCCTGCGGAATGGTTTTTTATTTTCTCATTTTCAATGCATATCAGGTTGCACCTCATAGCAACCTCATTTTTTCTGACAGATATTCCCATGCTTGCAGCCTCAAGCACGCCCCTGCCCTGGTAGCATCTCTTCGGGTCATACCCGAGTATACTCATGTTGGCAATCTCACTGCCTGCAGGCATGTCTTTCGGGATTGTAGCAAGCTGTCCGCATCTGCCTTTCCTTGCAAGCATATCTATGTTCGGCTTTTTTGCAGCCATTAGAGGCGTATTTCCGTCCCTGCATGTCTTTGGCTCATCTGCCATTCCATCCCCGAGAAAAATGATGTATTTCACAGAATCATCCATTTAAGAGCACTGTACTGTTATTGGCAGAAGAATAATTAAATATATTACCTTGTGACTAATATATGGTATGGAATTTGTAAATGTGAGGGCTGAGTTTTTGCGCGCAGTGCATTATTTCTATTTTTTGGTCAGTGTTGTATCTCTTGCAGTTGCTTTTCTCTCTTTTGAGATGGTTGTGATTTTTGCTTTTCTTTTTGCTGTTGGTCTTTTGAATATTTTTATATCGTGGGTGGCTAACAGGAGTGTTAAGAGGTATTTTAAGAATGAGGATAATTCCGGTATTTTGAATTATGCGCTTCTTTTTTTTATAGGGCTCTTTCTTGTTTTCGCTCCGCTTTATACAGGCATTGTTTCGTCTGATATGATGCAGCAGGGGGTTATTATTGTATCTTATTTTTTCTTTTTCTGGGCATTTGGCAATTATGTGCTTACGAGGATTAAGATTGTCAGGGATATTTTCAGGATTGTGCATCTTACTAAATATCATTTCGGGATTTCAAAGCTTGTTGATATTTTTGCGAATCCGGAGTATGAGGGTCTTGTTGATGTGCTGAACCTGATTGAGCCGAGGCTTATCAAATATTATGAGCCCGGTTCCTGCAAGGCAGTTGATGAGCTTCTTTTGAGGGTTGTAGATGAAAGGGATGCCTTTCGCTTAAGGAAGCTGGTTGTGGAGATGGGTATTGCTCTTTATGAGTATGAGATAAGTGAGCTTGCAGATGCGTCGGGTAAAGAGGGAGCACCTGATAATTCTTCGCTTATCAGGAGGTTCGGGTATAAAAAGAAGCTGCTTGAGCTTGCAGAGGTTTAAGTGATGTGGTGGGCGTGCGCCTAGAATACCTTGTCTACTATTTCTTCCTGCATTATGTGTATGAAGTGTCCGACGCCAAGGACTATAAAGATAGCTATAATGATGGTTATAATAATGCCTATGCTAATAAGCGTTTTCTTTTGCATGATTATTATATCCGTGTATCTGTATTTAAAGTTTTTATGCTTGACCGTTAGATTTATTATCTAGTTTCATCTTATGTGGTATCAGGGTGATATTTTGCAGGTAGGAAAAAAGGTGCCTTATCGTAAGCTTGTTGCGCAGCATACCGGGATACTCAGGTCCCTCCAGTATCGAAGCGGGCTTTTTGCTGCCTCAAGCAAGGCTTCGAGGACAGGTTATGACAAGTCGTGGCTGCGCGATAATTTTTATGAGTGCCTTGCTTTTATAGTGAGCAGTGATTTTGCGAGGGTCAGGAAGACTTACCGGGCGCTTTTGGCTGTTTTTTTGAAGCATGAGTATAAGATTGATCACGCGATATCGGCAAAGCCTGAGCACAGGCACCAGTATATTCATGGAAGGTATCATCCTCTTACGTTTGACGAGTTCTGGGATGGCTGGGGGAATAAGCAGCATGATGCTGTTGGCGCGATTCTGTTTGGTATCGGCGAACTTGAGGGCAGGTATGGAGTTAAGGTTATCGAGAGTGATGATGAGAAAAGGATTGTCAGGAAGCTTGTTGATTATCTTGGATCAGTTATGTACTGGTGCGATCCTGACAGCGGGATGTGGGAAGAGGATGAGGAGATTCATGCATCGTCTGTTGGTGCGTGCGTTGCAGGGCTGAAGGCGATCAGGAAGTATACTGATGTAAAGGTCCCGGCCAGGTATATTTCTGCTGGCAGCAAAGCGCTTACTCAGTTGCTTCCAAGGGAGTCGAAGAAGAAGTTTGTTGATCTTGCCCTGCTTTCTTTGATTTATCCGTATAATGTTGTTAGTGTCAAACAGAGGGATGAGATTCTAGGCAATGTGGAGTATCATCTTCTGAAGAAGAAAGGAGTCATAAGGTACAAGGGGGATCATTATTATAATAGGAACGCGGATGGCTATTCTGAGGAGGCGGAGTGGGCGTTCGGGTTTTCATGGCTTGCAGTTATTTATGAGAAGATAGGCAGGAAGAAGAAGGCTCGTGAGTATCTTTCAAAGGCGATTGGTACGGTCAATGAGAAGGGAGAGGTTCCTGAGCTGTATTTTTCGAATTCAGATAAGTTTATGAATTCGCCCCTCGGCTGGGCAGAGAGCATGTTTATTGTCGCGCTTTATTGCTTCAATGAGAAGCATCTTCCGGGTGAAGATCCGGTAAAAGTCTGAGTGAAGGACGGGATGACGGCGCTTGAGCCGGCTTCGCTATCCCGTATGCGCCAGTTCAGAGAACTGGAGATGTTCTTATCGTGTTGCCAAAAACGATATATACTTGCTTTATACAAATACTATTATATGAACTCTGATGTTATTGTAAAAGAATCAGGTATTGAAGGAAAAGGAGTGTTTGCTAATCGTGATTTTAAGAAAGGAGAAATTGTAATCAAATGGAATATTGACACAATTCTTACAAAAGAGGAAGTAGAGAATCTTCCGGAAAACGAAAACCGATATGTTTTTCCTTTAGGTGATAAGTTTCTCCTTCAACAACCGCCTGCAAGATATGTGAACCATTCTTGCGATCCTAATACAAAAGTAGTTGATGATTCTTCTGATGTTGCGCTAAGAGATATTAAAAAAGGAGAGGAAATAACCAGTGATTATTCAGATTCCTTTGTTCCAGGAGAGATTATGAAATGCAACTGCGGTTCTAAGAATTGTAAAGATCTGATAGAGCAGCACGATAAGAATTGTATTTAACATATGTAATAATTTAAATAACTTCACATCAACAAATAAATATGTCAATTGAAACAGTACTAGATAATTGCCAATATTGTGCAGAATGTTGTAAACAGCAAGATATTCTTGTAGAAGATGAAGAAATTAATGCGATATCAAAAAAATTAGATATAGAAATTGAAGATTTGATCATAGAAGAGGATATGGTTGTGAGTATAACAGGGACAGGATATATAAAGAGAATACCTATAAGCACTTACAGACAGCAGAAAAGAGGAGGCCGAGGCGTTGCAGCGATGGGAACATCAGATATAGATTTTGTGGAAACCCTTTTTGTAGCTTCCAGTAAGGATATTCTATTGTTTTTTACAGATCTGGGGAGAGTTTATCCTTTAAAGACATATGAAATTCCTGCCGGGTCAAGAACTTCAAAAGGAAGAGCTATTGTTAATGTTTTGCAAATATCAGGACAAGAAAAGATAACAACAGTTTTATCTGTAAAAAGTTTCGATCCTGACAAATTTATTTTTATGGCTACACAGAGAGGTATCGTTAAAAGGACATCTTTAGGTTTGTTTTCAAATATTAGGAAAAGCGGCATATTTGCTATAAATATTGAAAAAGGAAACAAATTAGTTGGTGCCGGTGTTTGTTCAGAAGAAGATGAAGTTATTTTAGGAACTAAAAAAGGGCTTTCTATACGATTTAAGATGAAAGATATAAGGCCTACCGGGAGACAATCTCAGGGGGTTAGAGGTGTGAGGTTATTAAAAGAGGATATTACTTTAGGAATGACTTTGATAAAGACGTCTCTTAAAAAAGAAGATTTTTGTCTTTATACTGCTACAGAAAATGGATTTGCTAAAAGAACTAATATTGAAAAGTATCGGGTTCAGTCTAGAGGAGGTAAAGGGATAATAAATATAAAAACTACTCCTA
>JAIWAJ010000052.1:0-8665 GCA_048634435.1 Methanosarcinales archaeon | reverse complement strand
GCCACTTACTAGCCTAGATACTGCCACTGTCCCGGTGAACCCCTCAAATTGCAAATTCTGTCCGATCAGCACTTTTTCTGTCGTGTTTGGTTTGATAATGTTGAAGTTCCCTCTATCACTACTGGCACTTACCATCGGCATCGCCGCTGCAAGTACAGAAACAACCATAATCGCAGCCATTGCAATACCTGTTATCGCTTTACCTTTTCTTCTTGTCTCCATTTTTCTTCTTTTCACCTCCAAGGTAAACCAGTAACTGATTTACCCGTTTTATGCCCAAAAAGGGCAATGGCGCCGTCGGTTATGACCCGCGCTCATGCCTCGTGCTTCATGTCGCGAAAGCATAGCGAGCGCCCAAAAAAAACAGACGAGGGGAAAAAATATCCCTCTTATGGGCATGGCAGCCAGTCTATCACCGGTCTTATGCGTCGAACACATGACGGATTGCCGCAGTATGACATTTGCGACATGACGTTCCCACTTCCTGGTGGAGACTCCAGCGTAACCGATAGCAAACCAAGCAGCAGAGTTTCGATTTCAAAATAACACTCGTCCCATTCGCCAGGGGACAGGGTCACCGTACAATTGTCAATAAGTGTATCATCATGATACACTGAAATATTGAGCGCTTTTGTCTCATTACCATTGTTTTCGAGCAGTATATCGATCCCGACAATCCCGTAGTCGATATCCAGACCAATGTACGTGACGACATCTTCGCTATCGTCAGGAGCATTGCTCATATTCGCTGCAATAGTGGCTGCTAATACTACACTGACAACGAGCATGAATGCCGTGATGCCCATAATCGCCTTACTTTTGCCTATTTTCTTCATTTTTTCTATTACACCTCCTAAGGTCACTTCGCTACAATGTAGCAGGCGTTTCCTGCCTGTTCTCTCCCTACCCGTATTGTCTTTAGGGTAGTCTCATCAAGAGAGGTATGTAGGGACTTGAACCCAATGCAGGCCATAATCCTGCATACCCTGTAACTGTAAAAATCAGAAAACCATAAAAACAGCCCAATTAGCCAAAAGACGACTAAAGACAGCTGTTCATTTCTAATAAATAAACTTAACAGTAGACCGATTTGAATATCTGTCTTACCTTGCGCTGCTGGCGATTTGCTTATTTAATTTTTTTTAAATGCCAACAGTCTGATATCTGAAACAAAAGCAGAGGATTTCTGTTTTTGCTTAATTTAATTTACTGTTTATGTAGTTGTAAAACATCATGGAAATTTTGGCTATATGCGCCTATTTCCAAGCTTTTTTATCGCGGGATATACTTTATATCGATAAAAAACGATATTGTGTTGCTGGGGGACATTATTCTAAAGGTATATGTGTATTACTACGACATAAGAATTAATAAACCTTTTGATTTTAATGGTATTGATAAGATTAATTGACTAATTAGAAAAAAGCAAGAACACAGGACGCCTTTCCAGAACTCATTCGTTTTTGTCTTTTTTTCTGGTTTCACCGATTGTCTTTACTGTGCTATCTTTCATCGGTATCAGATATTTGCCGCCAAGGCAGGCGGTACACAGGTGGTCGATTCCTATTGCCTTGTTAAGCCCGTCCATGTTCTGGTATGTCAGGCTGTCTGCTTTCAGGATATCATCTATTTCGTCAATTGTGCGGCCATGGGCAATAAGCTCCTCGTTTGTGGGCATGTCAATCCCGTAGATGCAGGGATTGATTATCGGGGGGCATGAGGACAGGAGATGCACTTCCTTTGCGCCGGCATTTCTTAATAACCGGACTGTCTTTTTTGAAGTTGTGCCTCTCACAATGCTGTCATCCACAAGAGCGATTTTCTTGCCTTTGACCTCAGATGAAATCGGGTTTATCTTGATTCTTATAGCATCATCCCTCTGTCCCTGCGTCGACATGATGAAGGTGCGCCCGATATACCTGTTCTTTATAAGGCCCTCGCGGTATTTTACGCCAATGGTATTTGCAAATGCGAGCGCTGCTGTCCGCGACGTGTCCGGCGCTGCAATGACTGTGTCTATGTCTTTCCCTGACCATTGATTAGCAAGCTCCCGACCAAGAGCAAGCCTCGCATCATAAACACTTGAATGATCAAGCACAGAATCAGGCCTTGCAAAGTACACATACTCAAACATGCAGTGGCCCTTTTTTTTGACTTTTGCAAGGATGCGCCTTGTCACATTAAATTCAGTGTCAATAAGTATCGCTTCACCTGCCTTGACATCGCAGACAGCCTTATAGTCAAGAACGTCTATTGCCACGCTTTCTGAAGCAAATATGTAGGCTTTCTCCTTTTCATCCCTGCTTTTTCCAAAGACAAGGGGCCTGATGGCGTAGGGGTCGCGCACTGCAAGGAGCCCGACACCCTCTATCATGAAGACAAGTGAATAGCTCCCAAAGACGCGCTTCGTCATCTTTTTAGCTGCAAGAAATACATGCTCGGGTGTTATTTTTCCATGACAGGCTGCCTTCTTCAGCTCAAGCTTGAAGACACCCAGGACAGCTTCAGTGTCTGAAGTTGTATGCATGGAAACATTATTCTCCCATAAATAATCAACAAGATCAGGTGTGTTGATTGTGTTGCCATTGCTTGCAACTGCAATGTCTATAGGCATCTCTACTGTAAAAGGCTGCGCATTTTTTTTCGTGTTCGTGCCTGCTGTCGTGTATCTGACATGGCCTATGCCCATGTTTCCTTTTAACTCACGGATGTCTTTTTCTGTGAACACGTCACTGACGAGACCGAGATTTTTTTTCATAACCGTATTTTTTCCATCATGTGTGCATATGCCGCATGCATCCTGTCCCCTGTGCTGGAGTGCAAGCAGCCCGATATGCAGGTTTGCAGAAACCGGCTTTGCGCTTATAATACCAATTATCCCGCACATTAATATCTCCTCTTTATGTAATCCAGCACAGATGAGAATACTGCAACTCCCGGACCCTGCTCATCCTCTGTTTTCATTGTATACCATCTCTGGAGCGTGTACTTACTGAAAACTCTTTCAGGATGCGGCATCATGCCAAATACATTGCCGTCGCTGTTGCATATTCCTGCGATGTTGTATATGGAGCCGTTCGGGTTCCACGGGTACTCTTCATTGAAACTGCCTGAATCATCAACGTACCTGAACACAAGCTGGTCATTTGAAATAAGCTCTTTGAGAATCTCATCCTTTTTTTCGAGAGGCAGGGTGAAGTTGCCTTCGCCATGCGCAACCGGCATCTCGAGAATCGCTGTGCTTGGTATGGATTTTGTCCATGCGCATTTGCCGCGCGAAACGTGTTTCAGGAGAACATGGCGGCACTCAAAGTGCGAGGATGCATTTAGCCTCAGGACTGCGTTCGGATGAGGAGGTATTATTTCAGGGGTTCCCGGCAGGAGGCCGAGCTCCACGAGGACCTGGAAACCATTGCATACTCCGCCGATCGGGCAGCCGTCTTTTGTGAACTTAATTATATCATCTTTCAAAGTGGATTTCATTCTTGCAGCCCAGATTGCGCCTGCTCTCACATAGTCGCCTGCAGAAAACCCGCCGGGGAAAAAGATGCACTGGTAGTCGTTAATCTTTCTTTTCATGTAATTTGGGATGTCTTTTTTCTGGAACTGGTTGATGTGCACGATTTCGGGGGATGCTCCGAGCAGGGAAAAAGCGTCGTAGGTGGCAACCTCGTTGTTCGTGCCTTCCATTACCATTACAGCGATTTTTATGTCTTCTGTTTTCATTTACAACACCATTATGCAACAATTTTCCTGATACCATTATCCCATGTTTTTGATAATGTCTTTGAGTCAATGTCAATTATTTTTTTGCTGCTATCATTGATTATGAGCTTTTCTTTTGTTACTTTGCCTATTTTGTAAAAGGGCACGTTGTTATGTTTCATGATTTTTTCGAATAAGGGGGTATCCCTGACTTCTGCGATGAATCTTGTATTTGATTCTGAGAATAATTTGTAGTCTGTCCTTAGATTACAGAGGCTTGAGATGTCTACTTCTGCTCCAAGGTTGCCGGAGCCTATTATCATCTCTGCCAGGCATACTCCTATGCCGCCGTCAGATATGTCGTGGCATGCGGCGATTGCGCTATTTTCAATTGATGCGACTACTGCTTCGCATGTGTTTTTGAGGAGGGTGACGTCAACTTTCGGGACTGCCCCGCCATCTGCGTTCCTGAGGCGGTAATAGGCGGATGCGCCAAGCTCTTTTTTTGTGCCGCCGATGACGTATAGGGGGCTGTTCTCTTCCTTTAGTTCGACTGTACATGTTCTACGTATGTCGTTGACTATGCCGACTGCAAAGATTGCGGGTGTCGGCAGGATTGACTTGTTGGGTGCTTCATTGTAAAAGGATACATTGCCGGAGACAAATGGCACGCCAAGGCCTTTTGCGACGTATCCCAGGCCGCGCACGCTCTCGTGAAACACGCCCAGGCGGTCGGGCTTTTCAGGGTTGCCGAAGTTCAGGCAGTCTGCGAGTGAATGTGCGCGTGCGCCAACTGCTGCGAGGTTCCTTGATACTTCGTCTATGGCTGAAGCGCTTCCCCAGAATGGGTCGGCTGCGACCATTGCCGGGTTGACGTCAGAGGTGGTTGCAAGGCCCCTGTATGAGTGGTTTAGCGGCTTCAGCACTACTGCGTCGCCGTGGGTTGTCCTGTTGAGTTTGCCTACAAGGGGCTTTATGACTGTTGCTGCCATGATCTCATGGTCGTAGACTCTTATGATGTCTTCTTTGCTTGCGATGTTGAATGATGAGAGAAGGCCTAAAAGGAGTTTGTTGTAGTCTCGCGGCTCTGCGAGGTTTGGGTCTGATTCGTTGATTTTCGGGAGCTCTATCGGGCGCTTGTATACCGGGGCCTCAACCAGGAAGTTGATGTCCATGTTGAATATGTTTGTGCCATTGCAGTCAACCACGAGATTCTTTCCATCTGTCACTTCGCCGATGACATTTGCCTCGACGTCCCACACATTGCACAGGTCAAGCACTGCCTTGAGGTCCTTTGGCTTTACTGTGACCATCATGCGCTCCTGGGATTCTGATACCCATATCTCCCATGGCGCCATGCCTGGCTCTTTCAGGGGCACTTTTTCCAGGTTGATGTGCGCACCGAGGCTGACCGGCTGCGCCATCTCGCCTACTACGCACGAGAGGCCGCCACCGCCGAGGTCTTTCATGCCTGTGAGGAGCTTTTTCCTGTTTGCTTCAAGGCATACATGTATGACCGGCTCTTTGATGATGGGCTGGCCTACCTGGACTGCGCTCCTGCTTGCTGTCTCTGAATCTTCGCTGAGTTCTTCTGATGCGAAGGTTACGCCGTGGATGCCGTCGCGGCCTGTTTTCCCGCCCAGGAGTACGTATAAGTCGCCTGCGCCGCCTGCATAGCTGTGTATGAGTTCGCTTTTTTTCAAAAGACCGATGCAGCCGACGTTTACCAGGCAGTTTGTGAGGTAAGAATCATCGAAATATACCATGCCGCCTACGTTCGGGATGCCTACTTTGTTGCCGTAGTCCCTGATGCCGGCTATTACGCCTGAGTACAGGTATTTTGGATGCTTGGTGCCTCTTGGGATGGGTTTTGAGTAGTCGAGGGGCGCGAAGAAGAGGGGGTCAAGGACGCCTATGGGCTGTGCGCCCATGCAGACGATGTCTCTTAGGATGCCGCCGATGCCGGTTGCGGCGCCTCCGTAGGGCTCGACTGCTGAGGGGTGGTTGTGGGATTCGAAGCCCACGACGTATGCGTGGTCTTTGTCAAAGTCAACTACTCCTGCATCTTCCTTGATGACAGAGATGTTCTGCGGGGCATCTATCCCAAATATGTGTTTTTTTAGCATGAGCTTGGATGACTTGTAGGAGCAGTGCTCGCTCCATGCCTGGCCGAGGGCCTGGAGCTCTATGTCGTATGGATTGCGGCCTTGTTTTTTGAAGTAATTTGTTACCTGCTTCATCTCGCCCAGTGAGAGGCCTACCCCGGTTTCCTTGCTGACGGATTCAAGTTCCTTGTCAGATGCGTTAAGAATATTAAGTTCATACAGTCCAAATGGTGTTTTTTTGATGAAGAGATCACTCATCTGAATTTCACCGTGTAGTTGTTTACGACCGGGTTGGCCAGAAGCTTCATGCACATGCTGTCTATTTGCGCTTTTGCTGTTTCTTTGTCTTTTGCGTCCAGTGTAATTTCGAATGCTTTTGATACTTTGACTTCTGAGACGTTTGAAAAGCCGAGGAGATCGAGCGCTTTTTCCGTGTTTTGACCCTCGGGGTCAACAATGCCTTCTTTCAGTCCAATTGTTACTAAAGCAGCATATTTCATGATTTATCACCTGTGCGTTTACTGATACAGAATTGAACAGCCTGCAAAGAGACTGTAGCCAACATCCCACATAAAATCTATTTGGAGGAAAATATTTAAATGCAAGGGATGAAAGTTTTAAAAATATTTGAGGTTATATTTTTAATGTCTGAATTCTTGAATGTTTATTATTTCTTTTTCAATGGAATATTCAGCTCACAATCTCATCCAGTCTACCCGTTTTTTTTGCGCTTTTTAGCTCTAGCGCTATTCTTCTTCCGCAGGACATCGGTTTTCCGTAAGAAAGGTAAGAATACGGGGATTCTTCTGCCCAGATGTTTGTTCCGGCAACTATGCGCGCGCTTATCTCAAATACGTTGATTTCGAGGTTTGGGCTGATGACGGTTTCAAGGCAGAATGGGCCCAGCATCCCGGGGCTGAAAAGTTCCTGTGATGCATCGACTGTTCTTCTGCCGAGATCCAGAATGTGGGGCAGGAGGGATTCCCTGAGGACACAGCCTGTGTTGCCTGTTACTGTGTAGGTGGGCTCAATTCCTGCTTTTGAGAGGTCATCCTGCGTCATGCCAAAGCGGTGGAGCTCGTCAATGTTGCTTTCGTCGCGCCTGTCAATGCCTGTTATCTCGACTGAGCCTGCGCTGCAGGGGTAGGCGCTCCTGCTTAGGGGGCTGTAGAAGTAATGTATGTAGTATCTTACACCCAGGAGGTATTCCTGTATTGTTGTTGAGTCCATTGTAATGCTGCGCTTTTTGAGCTCATCGTAATACTGCCTCGCGTCTTTGACTTTGAAGTAGCCTGAGCCGCCTTTTGCGCCGTCAAACTTGACGATGCACGGGCAGTCAATGTCATTTGGGTTTGAAAATACTCTTGGCATGGAAATGCCTGCGGTTTCTGACAGCCAGTGCCTTTCTTTTTTCCTGTCTCCTTCCCAGTCGAGCACTGCCCTGTTGCCGAGCATGGGCACGTATAGTGTGTTTTCAATGTTTTTCGGACCAAGGTATTCAACAAAAGAGCCGTGGGGCACAAGAATCACGTTTTTTGCAAGGAGCTGGTCCTGTATTTCAGGCTTCAGGATGTCTTTGAAATTGTCTACGATGATGAATTCGTCAGGGCATGCATGGGGGAAGGCTTTGTAGGTGTCTACCCTGTCTTTTGTGCATATTCCTACTGTTTTGAAGCCTTCGTCGCGCGCGCCTGCGAAGAGCTGGAGCGCAGAATGCGAGCAGACTGTCCCTATTTTGATGTTTTTGTATTTTTTGAGGTTTGCGTGAATCTCTGTGGCTGGAATCATATAGAAATAATGGTTCTTTTACTTTATTAAATTTGAGTGCGTGGCTGGTGAATTGCTGGCTTTACACTTCATTCCTCATCAAGTATTGATTTTACTTTTAGTTTTTTAGAACTTAATTTCTATCGGCAGGGCGCATGTGGAATATATTTAAAAGAGATTAGCGAAGATTAAGTCATGGCTGATATACCTGATGCGCCTTGTCTTATGCACCCGCTGATAAAGGAAAATACTGTTGAGAGAAGGCTTTACCAGGAGACGATTATTGCCGAGGCTGCGAAGAAGAATACGCTTGTCGTTCTCCCGACAGGTACCGGGAAGACGCCTATTGCGATTGGCCTTGCTGCTATTCGCCTGGCGAAGCATCCTGATTCGAAGATTCTTATTCTTGCGCCTACAAAGCCGCTTGTCAACCAGCATGTGGATTCTTTTAAGGATGTCATGCTTGTGGATGAGGATAAGTTTGTTACGATAACCGGCAAGGATGCGCCGGAGGTTCGGGCGGAATTGTGGAAGAAGCACCAGATATTTTTTTCTACGCCCCAGGTTGTGGAAAACGATCTTGTTGCCAACAGGCTGGATATTTCGGATTTTTCGCTGGTGTGCTTTGATGAGGCTCACCGGGCTTCAGGGGATTATGCATATACGTATATTGCAAGGAAGTATATGGAGATGTCAAAAAATCCCCTGCTTCTTGGGCTTACAGCGTCGCCGGGAGGCACAAAAGAGAAAATAGGCATCATCTGCGGGAACCTGTTTATTGAGAATGTTGAGATAAGGAATGAGGCGGACTGGGATGTTAAGAAGTATGTGAAGCCGATTAACATAAAGTGGGTTTACGTGGAGCTGCCGAATGAGTATGTCAGGGCAAGAAAATACTTTGAGGCTGCGCTTAATGACCGTCTTGCGCATCTTTTGAAGATGCATCTCATAACTTCAAAGAAAGTGTCGAAGAAGATTCTTCTTGATGTGCAGAAGCAGGTTGCTGCCCAGGCTGCGAAAACGAGGGATACTTTTTTGTATAATGCGATGTCGATTGTTGCCCAGTGCATCAAGATAAATCATGCAAT
>JAIWAJ010000051.1:0-8674 GCA_048634435.1 Methanosarcinales archaeon | reverse complement strand
TCGGCTTTGGAAACATTGTGTCTTTTGTGCTTGAATGCATGCAGAAGGGGCTTCTGTCCAAGGATGATGTCGGTGCTGATGTTCTGCCGAATTTCGATCCAATGACTTTTAAGATGAAGGATTCTTTCATTCATGCGAAAATCGGTGCGAAACTCGCGTATGATATCGCATACCAGAAGACTGATTTTTCAAGGATTTTTGCGCACGGCATCCGGGCTGCTGTCAGGAAGCTGGGTGATAAATACGGTTCGGGTGAGGGTGATGTGAAGTTTTCTGATATTGCAAATTACCTGCCTTTCGGGTCCGACGGCTATATTGCGCCGTGCCAGTACTGGGTGCCCGGGTTCTATATACCGCTTCAGGTGCAGGGCAAG
Source organism: Methanosarcinales archaeon (assembly GCA_048634435.1). Lineage (GTDB taxonomy): Archaea > EX4484-52 > EX4484-52 > EX4484-52 > B79-G9 > B79-G9. Next base: position 8,300 of record JAIWAJ010000051.1, on the reverse strand, counting down.
TTTTACACTTATTATGGCAGTGATTTTTATGCGCCAAAGGAGCTTGGCAAAAAGTCTGCTGACAGGTCAGTGAAAGAGCTTTTTTCAGGCAATAGCGGGATATGCAGGTTTCACAGGGGATGGTCTGAGAAGCTGGTCGGGACACTGATAAATGAGGGATATGGCATTGACGTGGATTATTATGAGCACTGCAAAAAGACATTGCAGAAGCTGAAAGATTATGACACGAGCGCAGGCGTTGTCCCGGTATTCTGGGAGACAAAGAGGGTCATTGACATTATCAGGCTGTATTTCAGGGAAGTGCGTGATGTTTCAGGGAGTACCCCGGAGCTTGACAAATGGATTAAGATGTTTGAGAAAGATGAGCATGCGGCAGCAAAAGCTTACTGGCATGATTTGCTTATGGGTGTCAATGAGATTGTCAGCTGGGGAGATATTGAGTCACGCTGAGAGGCGGGACCGGGGCATAAAGAGTTTTATCATGCCTGCGCATATTAGTATGAATCCGATGTAGTAGAGGCTGTAGTGGGTAAAGTAGCCGATGAGCATGAGAAGAATTCCTGAGGATATTATGATGTATGGCATTTTAGGCTTTTTCTTTGGTGCGCCTGTATGCGGCTCTTTGTGGTAGAAGTATTCTATTGGCTGAGCTGGTTTCTTTTTGCCCAGGGAGTTTAGCTGGTTTTCTTTGTATTTTTCGAGGCCTGCGCATTCGTGGTTTTCAGGCAGGCGGTGTTCTGAGCAGAATTCGTTTCCGCAGAATTTGCATGTGAACGGGAATTCGTCAAGTTTTTTGCGGCAGAATGAGCATTTGTTTTCAGGCATGGTTTATTATTGGGCAAGATACATTTTATATAGATTACGGCGAGGAATGTTTCAGTAATTTGCCAGATTCGATGTCGTAACATGCAAGCAAATATATTTATAAAATTTACTGTTAACTGGTAAGTATGGTATTTGATTACATTGCGGAAAAAGATATAAGATACTGTGTTACGCTTGAACAAAGAGCTGCTTTACTTAAAGAGGGAACAGGTCTATTTCTAGAAGATTATCGTCTCAAGGGTGATGGCTGTGATTATGTCATAGTAAGCCGTTCGTCCAAAGATAATAGTATAAATATAATGCCGAACACCGGTAAGATTGCGGTTGAAAATGTTGAGAAAGAACTAACCACTTCTGAATTCGAAGAACAAGGCTCTGCTATAGTTAGAATAGGGACTCATAAATACACAATATATTTCGAACCAGTCAAATGATTCTCTGCATTTGCCTTTTAGTAATCTGTTTTTTTGTGGTGTATGCTTCTTTTAACTTACAGAGGTTCTGCAATTTGTCTGCTTTTAGTGGTTTTGGAATACCATATCTGTTAACTCTTCTATTGTGAATTCGTATATGTCTCCTATTTTATCCCCTATTCGTTTGTGTGCTCTGTGAACTGCGGTATGATCGCAGCCATTGGTCATCTTCTCAATAGTCCTTAATGATAGTTTCCTGACAGGACATTTCTCTTTAAGTTTTTCGTTTGCCATGTACACTACTGCTCCCAGAATGCATCCTAATGAGTTATCATATCGTTTTTCCGGCTGCTCTTCGGCATATATCCTGTATATGATTTTGTCAGAAATCTCTTCCATGTTCGGTAAATACTTACCCCATTCATCATGGTTTAATTCATAAAATCGTTCGAATGCATCTGTTAATTTTTCTTTACTTACTTTGAACATGTAAATCACCATAGGTTATGAGTGAGTAGTTAATACAACTTTTTTAAATGTTTGCATTGGTTTTTGGTTAAATTTGCCTGTTTATTGACAGTGTTGGCCATAATATCAGTAATATGGGATTCATGAATTTACAATAATTTCTTAAATTTGAGAATCTGTATATGTATCATGGAATACAGCGCACTTGTCGAATACTACAAAAGGCTTGAGGAGACCAGCTTAAAGACTGAAAAGACGAGGATTGTCTCAGAGATTCTTGAAAAGACATCGAAAGATGATATTGAGCAGATAACTCTGCTCCTTATGGGGCGCGCTTTTCCTTTGTGGAGCGAGGAAGTTATCGGGATCGCGTCTAATCTTATGATCAAGGCCATATCAAAAGCAGACGGCATTAAGGAAGATGAAATCATCGCCAAATGGAGGGATACAGGGGACCTTGGATGCACTGCTGAGGAGTTTGCTAAAAAGAAGAGGCAGAGGCTGCTTTTTCAGAAGGCGCTCCCTGTCTCAAAAGTGTATTCCAACCTGCAGAAGATTGCGAGCCTTGAGGGGCACAGGTCGCAGGAGAAGAAGCTTGTCCTGATCGCTGAGTTGCTGAGTCTTGCAACACCAGCAGATGCGCGCTTTATTGTGAGGACCGTGCTTTCTGACCTAAGGGTGGGGGTTGCCGAGGGCATCATGAGGGATGCTATTTCGAAAGCGTTTTTTGCTGATGTGTACTGGAAAGCGACACTTTTCCAGAAGAACGGGAAGAAAAAAAGGTTTGAGAAGATGCTTTCTGGTATGAAGGGAAAGACGGTCATTGCTGAGGATAAGGTTATGGATGCGCTCAGGTCAAGTGGGGGGAAAGTGATTGAAGATTTTCTCAAAAATAATACTGTGATAGTAAAAAAGATTGAGGAAATAAATAGCATCAGCAGCTTTTTTAAGAAAAATCTCGGCGCAGATTATGTGTTTGTTGATGATGCTGATGTGGGGAATAAGCTGAAGAAGTCAATACTCGATGCTGTCGAGGGAGCCTATGAGATTGCAAATGATTACGGTGCTGTTGCAAAGACAGTGCTTGATGCAGGAGAGACGGGGCTTTTAGCACTTAAGATGCAGGTCATGAGACCTATCAGGGTGATGCTTGCGCAAAAAGCCGGGACTGTCAATGAGGCGTTTTCTATTGTCGGGACGCCGGCTGCGCTTGAATACAAGTATGACGGCTTCAGGATGCAGATACACAAAAAAGGGCATGATGTTGCAATATATACCCGGCGGCTTGAGAATGTAACTAAGCAGTTCCCTGATGTTGTCTCTTATGTGAGGGAAGGAATTTCTGCAAAGGAATGCATTGTCGAGGGAGAGACCGTGGGGTTTGATGCCAGGAGCGGGACGTATCTCCCCTTCCAGAAGATTTCGAGGAGAATCAGAAGAAAGTATGATGTCAGGAAAACAGCTGGTGAGATTCCTGTTGTGGTGAACCTGTTTGATATCAGCTATCTTGAGGGGAAAATGCTTTTGAAGAAGCCCTTTTTGCAGAGAAGAAGTGAACTGAAGTCTATTGTGAGAGAGATTCCTGATAAACTGGTTGTTGCAAAGCAAAAGATTACTGATGATGTCAGGGCTGCGGAGGAATTTTATTCTGAGTCACTTGCTGCCGGCAATGAAGGGCTGATGTTCAAAAATATTGAGGCGCCCTATAAGCCAGGGTCACGTGTCGGGTATATGATTAAGCTCAAGCCGGTGATGGAGACGCTTGATCTTGTGATAACAGGCGCTGAATGGGGCAAAGGCAAGCGGTCAGGATGGCTTTCAAGTTTTGTGCTCGCGTGCAGGGATGAGGAGACCGGCAGTTTTTTGACTATCGGCAAGATGGGGACAGGAATTAAGGAAAAGCCGGAGGCAGGGGTTAGTTTTGATGAGCTGACAAATATTCTTAAGGAACATATTTTGCGCGAGAAGAAAAATGCAGTTGATATTGCGCCGTTTCTGGTTGTTGAGATTGCTTATGAGGAGATACAGAAGTCACCCAATTATTCTTCCGGCTACGCATTGCGATTTCCGCGGATGAGCAAGGTGCGGGAAGACAGAGGCCCGGATGAGGCAGACAGCCTTTCAAGAATCAGGGAGCTTTTCGCGCGGCAAAGAGGCAGGACTAATTTTGTTACTAAACAATGAAAAAAACCAAAGATTTATAAAGGTATTTGTGACTAATAATATTTAATTAAAATTAAGGCAGGTAAGTTAGTAACTGATGAGTAAATTATATAAACATATAAGAACTATATGTTACATAACTGTTTAACAAACGGTTCGGCTATAAAAATGAAGTGGGTGAATTATTATGATAAGTCAACAGACGCTTGATGCATTGAAGGGAATTGGACTAAATCTATATGAAAGGAAGCTGTATGCTTCACTGCTTGCAAGAGGCACTTCCACCGCAGGTGAACTGTCTGAAATGGCGACAGTGCCGCGGTCAAGATCATACGATGTTCTTGAGTCACTTGCAGATAAAGGATTTGTAGTTGTCCAGCATTCAAAGCCATTGAGATATGTTTCTATTGCACCTGCCGAAGCAATGGAGCGAGCCAAGAACCGTTTGAAAGAGAAGATGGACATCGGTGTCGAGAGAATCGATATTTTTAAGAAGAGCCCTGCTTTGGATGAGCTTGCACAGCTTCATTCTACGGGTGTGGAACTTGTTGATTCTGCTGACCTCTCCGGTGCACTGAAAGGAAGATATGCACTCCATCAGCAGATGGAGACCATGCTTAAGGGCGCAAGCAAGAGTGTTGATATTATAACGACAGAGACTGGCTTGAAGGAGCTTTATACGCAGCATTCAGGACTGGTTCAGTCTGCTGTTGACAGGGGAGTTGCGATAAGGGTTGCTGCTCCGCTGACTGCTGAAAACAAGGAAGCTGCCAAGGCATTAGGAGCTGTTATTGAGGTCAAGGATAACACAGCAGGGGCTAAAGCAGGTGTTCCTGAAGGAAGGATGATTCTTGCAGATGATACTGAAGTCGTGATGGCTCTTACTGATGATAAAGAGACGCATTCTTCACAGGATGTTTCGTTCTGGACTTCGTCTGATCATTTTTCAGAAAAGTTTGCAAAGCCAATGTTTGATCTTGTGTGGAAGAGTATTTGATTTGAGAGATATTCTGCGAGATTATTGTATTTTATTCTAGTTTTTATCTTCAAGAAAAGATTGATAGGAGAATAGCAATATTGGTGTTTTATTTATGAGACTGATAGATGGTGGAAAATCTTTTGTATGGGGTGAGGGAGAAGAGAGATGGATTGATGATCAAGTATTGAAACTTCAAAGAAGGTATTCTAAAGATGGCTTGAGTATATGGGGAACGCCTGATTGTTCTCGCTGCGGTGCATGTTGCTATTTGCCTGAAAAAGTTAATACGCCTCAACTTAGAAAGTGTGAGTACTTGACCACTGAAGAGGGTACGGCTACCTGTGGAATGCACGGGAGAAATAAACCAGAAGAATGTATCTCTTGGAAGTGTTATGATCCAATAAATCATGGTACACCGGGACAAAGATATAAATTTATGAGAGTAGCAGTTGACATTTTAGGGACAAAAAGAGAAGAGGATATTCTTAGTCTAATAGACCCTTTGCGTAATTAAGGCAAAAACGGCAGGAGCATTAGGCATCTTGTTTCATTTTTTGATTATACGATAGACCCAGTCGTTTCTTCGCACTTTTTTGTTTACTTTCAGGCCAGCAAGTGAGTTATTTGGCGCTGTTTTTACTCTTTTTCCGCCCAGTTCCAGCGAGTCTACTGCCTGGCGCAGATATGTTGTGTGGCCTTCGACTGTTATTTCATCGCCGATCCTCAATGAACCGCCTGTAAGGCGGACTGCAGCGACTTTGGCTTTCGGGTAGTAGTTTGTGACAATGCCAATTTGTGTGCGCACAAATGTTGCCTGCGAATCTGAGGCATTGTAGCTGAAGCTTGCCGCATCCGGCTTTTTGAAGTAGAATCCTGTTGAGAAGCCGCGGTTGTATACTTTTGCCAGCTCTTTTTTGAGGTCTTCTGCAAGCTCTTTTGTGTATTCGTTTTTCATGCAGGAGTCAATGGCTATTCTGTAGCATTTGCCGACTGTTTCTGTATATATCGGCGGCCTCAGGCGGCCTTCGACTTTGAATGAGTCGATTTTTGCTTTTACGAGGTCAGGAACATGCTCTATCATGCAGAGGTCTTTGGGGTTGAGAAGGTATTTTCCTTCGCATACCAGCTGGTTGTTTTCGTCGTCTGTCAGGGTCCATGTTTTCCTGCACGGTTGGATGCATTTCCCGCAGTTGGCGGACTGGCCGTACAGATAGCTTGAGAGGTAGCATCTGCCTGATATTGAGACGCACATTGCGCCGTGGACAAATGCCTCTATTTCGGTGCTGACTTTTCTTTTTATGGCGCTGATCTGTTTTAGTGAGAGTTCGCGGGATAATATCAGGCGTTTTGCGCCTAGATTTTTGTAAAACTGCGCTGTCTCTGCATTTGATATGTTTGCCTGCGTAGAGATGTGGAATGGCATCTTTATGGATTTTGCGTATTCGATTGCTGACGGGTCCCAGACTATTACTGCGTCGATGCCTGATTCCTGTGCGGTTGTTATTGTTTTTTGCATTTTTTTGATGTCGTTTTCGTAGATGACTGTGTTTACTGTGAGGTATGCTTTCATGTTGTTTGCATGGGCCTGTTTTGCGGCTTTTTTTATTTCGCATAACCTGAAGCCGCGCCGTGCGCGCATCGTGAGGTCTTTTGCGCCAAAGTAGACGGCGTCTGCGTACTTTTTTGCTGCCTCGAGGCCCGGGAAACCTTTTACAGGAAGGAGTAGCTCCGGAGTTCTGTGTTTCATGGTCATTGTTTATGGGGATTCCTTTAAAAAATCATTGGGTAATGGATTAAGAACAAATATATATTATGTGCTCTATAATACTTGTTATGGGCTTAAGGGAAATCCAGGAGAAGACAGGCGTGTTTGAGGCGTCAAATGATGCCTTGTGTTTTGGGTTGGATTATAGTGAGCTTGATTATCTCAGGGGAATAAAGGTTGATGCCGCAGTTGTTGATGACAAGAGTTCTCAAGAGGTCAGCGGGAAGTATAATGTGATGGTAATCGCGCTTGACCAGAGCCTATTCAGGGTATTTGGGATTGTTGATGAGCATATTAATTCGCTTCTTTTAAATGCGAAGATAGTCCTGAAGCTGAAAATAGAAGGTGATTTGGAAGATGTCAGGAACATGGTTGCCCGGTTTTCAAAACCACTAAATCTGCAGCCGGAAATGTATGTGGCGGCAGAGAAGAATTATGCCTGGATAATATTATCGAGGATGTAGAGATGAGTGAAATACTGGTAATATTTGTTTTGATTGTGCTTGTTGCAGTGCTTTTCATATACATTGCGCGGGTTCAGAGAAGACTGAATGATGCATTGTCCAGGAAGCAGAGCCAGTCCACGCGGTACGGGCAGATATTTGAGCAGCTGGTCCCGTTTTCAAAGGATTTCCCGTTTGACCCCAAGAAGTTTAGGTTTATCGGGAATCCCGTGGACGGGGTTGTGTTTGAGGATGATATGATCACTTTTTGCGAGATAAAGCTCAATAATTCTGCGCTTTCGCCCAGACAGAAAAGTATAAAAAGACTGGTTGAGGATAAGAAAGTCTGCTGGAAGGAGATCAGAGGCTGATGTTATGAATTTTTCATTTTCGAGAGAGGAAGTTAAGGAGCTTGCGATTTCAGCTGTTGCACTCGGGATTATTTTTTCAATTGGCCGGGGGATGAATATCCAGATGATAGTCATGATTACTGCAATCATCTCGCTTTCTTTTATCCCGCATGAACTCGCGCATAAGTTTGTTGCTATGAAGTACGGGTGCTTTGCGCGATACCAGATGTGGAAGAGCGGGCTTATGTTTGCGCTTGTCCTTGCGATAGCTACCGGCGGCAGCTTTGTGTTTGCTGCGCCCGGTGCAGTGATGATATATACTGCGTACAGGGATGCGCATGGTGTACAGCAGATAGGCCTTAGCGCGAAGCAGAATGCGCTTATATCTGCTGCGGGGCCTCTGATGAATATCATGATTGCTCTTTTGTTTCTGCCGCTTGCAGGCCAGAATGTGTTTTTCAGTACGATTGTCTGGATTAATAGTTTTCTTGCAGTCTTTAACCTACTGCCGTTTCCGCCGCTTGACGGGTCGAAAATTATATGGTATAATTTCCTTATGTGGGGCGCAATGATCGGTGTAAGCGGATATCTTTGCTTCTTCTTAATCTGAGACACTGCTCAGAATTGGGTAGTTGCTTAGCTTCTTGCTTTGCTTTCAGCTCTATTGGCAGAATACTGCGCTATGGAAAAAGTATAGTAAAAGCCACAACTGTTGGGCTGATTGCTAAGATATATAAGCAAGCTCAACGTTAAACTAAATTATGATCCGCGAGATTATTGATGTGTTCAGGGTGGCGATTGTTGCTGTTATCCAGAGTGTGGTGAATACGAGCAGGATTGTTGTCACTTCGCTGGTTAAGGCATTCTTTATATTTAAAGAAGGTGTTCATACTG
>JAIWAJ010000050.1:0-8812 GCA_048634435.1 Methanosarcinales archaeon | reverse complement strand
TACAAAGCACATATATCGCGGCGTACTCAGCATGTACGGCTTTGTATGCGTCAATGCCTGAAAAGGAGCACCGTAGGTCTTGTCGCCCGCAGTGACCTTCAGGCGCTTGTAATCAACTCCAACATCAACTTTCATACCTTTCGGTACCCTGTAAACTATAGCTACACTTCCGGCCTCTGCTGCAACTCTGTCAATAGTGGAAGCGATATCTTTTGCAACAAGAATCATCGCCGACTCATCAGCCGGCTCAGACTGGCCTTTCATAATCATGGAACCCAATGATGCCAGCAATACAAATGACACCACTACTCCAAAAGCTAACAGCATTGTTTCTGAAATGACAACTGCACCTTTATATCTCATAGCCACATCTCTCTGAACCTTTTACTATTAAAATATTAGCCTGACTACTATATAAAATTTGTAAAAAATATCTGCCTCAGTCCCGCCCAGGCATCACATCCTTGGGACAACGATGTTACCCCTCAACTCTTTTCGAACATTGAACGAACTCTTTTGCCGATTGTCTCCAGCTCGTGCGCTTTTTCCTTCTCGCGCATTTCATCCAGATTTCTGCAGCCATCTCTGAATTCATTGAGCCATTCTTTCGCGAAAGCGCCGGATTCTATTTTGTCAAGGGCCTGCTCCATCGCTTTTCTCGATTCTGCACCTATTATTTTCGGACCCACTGTTCTCCCGCCGTATTCTGCTGTGTTTGACACCACATCCCACATATGCACAAGTCCCCCCTCATACAAAAGATCAACTATCAGTTTCACCTCATGGAAGCACTCAAAATAAGCTATATGCGGTGGGTATCCCCTACTTACAAGAGTCTCGAAAGCAGCTTTCACAAGTTCAGTCACACCGCCGCAAAGAACTGCTTGCTCCCCGAAAAGGTCAGAACACGCCTCCTGCCTGAATGTGCATTCAAATACTCCTGCCCTCGTAAAACCCATTGCTCTTGCCATTTCAAGCGCGATTTGCCCCGCATCTCCTGTAGCATCTTTCTCCACTGCCACAAGACCAACCACACCAGACCCCCCGGCATACTTCCTCCGCACCTCATTGCCCGGACCTTTTGGAGCGACCATTATTACATTAACTCCATCAGGCGCCATTATCTGGCTAAAGACAACATTGAACCCGTGCGAAAAGCTTAAAGTCTTCCCCTCCGCAAGCTGCCCCTTTATGCATGCATCATAGACCTCCTTCTGGACCTCGTCAGGTACAAGGATATGTATTATATCTGCCTGGCGAGCAGCTTCATCAATCACCATCACATCCATGCCGTCATCCACTGCCTTTTGCCACGATGCACCATCTTTTCTCAAGCCAACTATTACATCCAGTCCCGAATCCTTCATGCACTGCGCCTGCGCCATTCCCTGGGTACCGTAGCCAATCACTGCTATTTTTTTATCTTTGAGTATGTCTGTTTGGACATCATTATCGTGATATATTTTTGGTTCCTCCATATTTCACACCTCTCGTATTGTATTGCACTGCCTTTCTTCTATGGCATTACATCATTAAGTATCTTCCCACTGCGTCTGGTGGTACCCCTGATTTTAAAAGGCCAATCACCATTATCACCGTGATGGTTTAGTTGTGTTAACTATTAACGTGTGTGCCTGTACGTATGGAATACAATTTTTCTTGAGAGCATCACACTTTCAAAGTGATTGTTTTTAGCATGTTGAAACATTGTGGCATCTTCGCTTTTTTTCACATGTTAATCATTACAATATGATTCCTGCGTTCTTGGTTAATGCTTAAACATATAAATGATTGTGCCATAATATTCAGTATCAAATTTTATTTTGATATATCAATATAGTTAGGACGGTGATAGTTTGACAAGAGTAATTGCAGTTGCATCAGGAAAAGGCGGGGTAGGTAAAACAACAGTGACTTCAAATTTGGGTTCTGCGCTGACAGAATTCGGCCAAAGGGCGCTGGTGATGGATACAAATTTAACGACCCCGAATCTGGGCTTTCACCTCGGGGTGCCTCTTTATCCAAAAACACTCCACGACGTCTTGAAAGGCGAAGCATACATTGACGAAGCAATATATGTACACCCGTCAGGCCTTAAAGTGATTCCTGCAGGAATTTCCATGGCAGACCTGAAAAGTACTAACCCCCGGGACCTGAGCAAAGTTGTTCTCGACCTGGTCGGTGACCATGATGTCGTATTCCTGGACTCCGCAGCTGGTCTCGGCCGCGAGGCTGTTGCAGGCATAGAATCCGCAGACGAACTGCTCGTCGTCACAAACCCGGAACTGCCTTCAGTTACAGATGCCCTCAAAGCGATAAAGCTATCCGAAGAAATGGGGACGCACGTCCTTGGTGTCGTTCTGAACAGAGTAAAAGGAACAAAGTCAGAGCTTTCTGTTTCAGATGTTGAATCTCTCCTGGGTTACCCTGTGATTTCCCAGATTCCGGAAGATAAGATGATGCTTGAAAGCCTGGCTGCGAAATCTCCTCTTGTCGCTTATGCACCAAACTCAGCAGCCTCCATTGAACTGAAGAAACTCGCAGCAACTCTGGTTGGTATCGACTACGAGGCACCTGCAGCGCCAAAAGGGCCTTCATTCATTTCAAGGATATTTGGTTTCCTGAAGAGATGATTTGACAGGATGAAATCTCTCTCCTGTCTTCTTTATTTTTCTATTAATCTATATAAATGAAAAAAACCAAGATAGATAATGTATGGCAGACGAACAAATCTACAACTACGTGAGACAGAACCTTCGTATGGGATACTCCAGAGAATCCGTCAAGCAGGCGCTCGCATCCAAAGGATATAACACATCAATTGTCGATCAGGTTGCCTCTGAGATGACCCGCGGTGCTACTCCTCTGCAGCAGCCGCTGCCTGCCAACAACACATCTATCATCGACAAAATAAAAGACAACAAGCTAATTGTAGAAATAGTTCTCTTGGTTGTTGTTCTGACTATCGCAGGCTATGTATTCCTTGTTGGAGTATGACAATAATCGAATGCCTAAGACACAGAAAGGAATGGATTGGACCCTTTACAAAAATATATTAACTTGTTTACAATTAAATTATGATTATGAAAAACAAAATTAAATTAATTTGTTTGATATTCTGTATTGCCTTGATTGGTGGATATTTTATTTGGAGTCATCTTCACTATTTCTTTACACCTCAACAAGATACAATAATCATAACATCCAATAGGATAGTGGATGGCACATCATCCCAAGAATACCTTACTGACAAGGATGTTGCGCTGGTGGGAAGAGTCAGAGGAGTAAATGCTGTTGGTGGATTAGTATCAATGGTTGCAAAGGTGGAATTTAGTGATGAAATAAGATATTCATGGATAAGCGGGATTGCGCAGGATAAATCCAAAGAAATAATTGAGAACATGCAAAGTTATGACATAGAAAGTGGGAGGAACCTGAAAGAAGGAGATACATACAGGACGACTATAGGCAACTCAGTTGCCCATGGTGATTTTTTTAAGATGGATGTGCTTGTCGGGAATTATATAAAAATCAATGACCAAAAATTTGAGGTTGTCGGAATACTTGACAAGATTGGCAATCCTCAAGATGATCAAGGGCTTATAATTCCCCTAGAAACTGCACGTGAACTCTTTGGCAAGCCAGATGAATTAACAGTCATAATAGCAAATATAAAACCCGATTTTGATAAATCCGACATAGCAGAAGAGATAAAAAATGAATTAAGGAAAGTGAAAGGGGAAAAAGAGGGAGAAGAGAGTTTTCAGGTATGGACATCCTCTGATCTAACCAAGAATCCACCGAAATTTTAAAATCAGGAATAATACTCACCTTTATGACTATAGGTGTAACTCTAGTTGGCACAGCACGGATCATGCTCATAAATCTACTTAAAATCTTATTACCTATAGCTATCGTCTTAGCCATAATCTACTTCATATATCGGAAATTAAAGTAGGAATGATGATTAAAATGAGCACTTTATCACAAAAAGTATATCACCACAACTCTTCGCCACTTTGTGGCTTGGTCTCGACCCAAACATGTCCTATACTTCACCCACAGTCGCCCACTTTAACAGCGCACTATTCTAATCATTTCTCTCTGATTTGTTAAGTTTCTCCGCTAAACTCTTTATCAACCCCGGCGCATCAATATCATCAAGATAATACGCAACAGCATTCGGCACAAACTTTTTCCACACCAGTCCGTGAGCCATCCTTCTTCTAATCATGCTTGAACTGATATTTCGAAATATCTCTATATCCTTCACCTTGTAGCCGCTTCTTGCAAACAGGCTTTTCACATGAGAATTGCCAGTATACACGACATCAAATTTCGGGCAGTGCGATTCCACATGGCCGATCCATAACAAGTCATTATTTACATCAGTCAATGCAATGATTTTGTATTTCTTCAGAGGAACCTCAGCATCACCCAGAGCATATTTTATCATCTCTGTCCTCTGGTCATAGGACAATGGATTCTGCTCTGTTCTCGATTCCTGCGCACTTCCCACACAGACAATAACCTTATCACACTCCTTAAGAATATCCAGAACAGCCTTCATATGCCCCTTATGGAACGGCTGGAATCTCCCGACAAATAATGCTGTTGACATCTATCTCACCCGTGGAAACGGTATCGGCTCAACCTTGTGCTTCGACCGCGCAATAAGCCCACACACCATATTCACTGTATCTTCACGAATATTTATTAACTTCGACACTTCCGACTGGGAAAATCCAAGTTCCAGCCCCACAAGAACCTTATCAAGTATCTCATAAGTGATACCCATCTCACCCTCATCAGTCTGGCCGGCCCACAAGCCGGCACTCGGAGCCTTCCTGATAATCCTCCGGCTGACACCCAGATGTTCCGCCATTACTCTCACCTGCGTCTTATAAAGATCCCCTATCGGCAGGATATCCACGCCACCATCCCCGTTCTTTGTAAAATACCCGACCATAAGCTCGGACCTGTTGCCGGTCCCAGGAACAAGAAGATTATTTGCATGCGCAAAATCCCTAAGAACTATCATCCTTACCCGCGCCATTATATTCCCGCAGCCGACCCTGTCATCTGAAAACGAGACGCTTCTTATTGACTCATAAATGCGGGAAATATCAACAACCCTGTACTCTACCCCAAAAGAATCCGCAAGTTCTTGAGCATCTTTTATGTCCTGCTGGCTTGTGCAGCCAGTAGGCATTATCAGGCCAAACACCCTGTCCTTCCCAAGCGCCTTTACCGCAAGCGCCAGAGATACAGCAGAATCAAGACCGCCTGAAAGGCCAACAACAACACCATTAAAGCCAGCCGCTTGCTCTTTTATGAAACCGGTTATTTTCTCCTCAACTGCTCTTTCATCTATTTTGAGGAATTTCACCGGGTCCCTTGCATATAAGTCTTTCATGGAATTCATATCTTCACGTCCCAACATTAACATTTCCTGCAATATCCCTTATCTTCGCGATCGCAGAAAGTGCAGCAAGATAGCTTGTCTTTGGGTTATCCGGGCAGGGCACATTTTTCGTCCGCGCTACTATCTCCCCGAAATCGCCGGTTATCTTCACCTCATGGCAGTTCGTCCTGGACTCAGGATCTGCAACAATCCTCACTCTCGTCTTCCCGGGCCCGATACCTGCAAGCGCAAGCGTTGCAGAAACATTGACATTTCCCGGGAACCCCCGAATCGCCGCAAACACATCACCTTCAAAGATCAATGTCTTCTTCCTTATGGCACTCAAATCAATCTTGTTCTCGACTATATACGGCGCCCCAGCAAGCCCATTTGTTGGTTTCGTCGTCGTCAGGACAACCGACGCAATACCATCTGATTTTGCCGCTTTCAGGGCATCAATGCCCGCAATCGCCCCTGACGGAACATAAATGACACAACCTTTTTCTCTTGCAAGCTCAAAAATATCCGGATAATCTATAAGCCCGCTCACACTCATTACAAGCACATCCTTTTTTTTGTCAAGTGCCGCTGAAACAACATCCCGCACAGAATCTTTGCATGCGCACTCAACCACAAGATCAGACCTGTCCACAATACCATCCAGGTTAAGCACAGGAGGTCTGCTCTTCAGACAAGCAGACAGCAATTCAGCTCTCTTGGCAACAATATCATTTAGCGCAGCTAAACACACATTATCCATCTCATCCTCAATAGCCCTTGCCAAAATAGTGCCAATTGCACCGCAGCCGACAATACCCACTTTCATCATAATATCCACACAACTACAATATCTTCAATGACATATCAAGCCACCCCGAAGAATGCGTAATTACACCGACAGATATAAAATCAACACCGCTCCGAGCCACCTCTGACACATTCTCAAGCGTGATTCCGCCCGAAACCTCAATCTTCGCCCTGCCGCCTATCAGCTCCACAGATTTTCTAATATCATCAACACTCATATTATCAAGCATTATAATATCGCATCCAAAAGACATAGCCTCATTTACTTCCTCAAGCGACTCCGCCTCAACCTCAACTTTTGTCCCACCTGCATGCTTTGCGCGCCTCAATGCCTCAGCCACACTCCCCGCAACCTTGATATGATTGTCCTTTACAAGCACCATGTCATACAACCCGAAACGGTGGTTCTTGCCGCCCCCGCAGGTCACAGCATACTTTTCAAGCTCCCTCATGCACGGGTCAGTCTTCCTTGTATCAATAAGTGTCACCTTCCCGCATTTTTTCACAAACAGCGATGTATAAGTTGCTATGCCGCTCATTTTCTGCAGAAGATTAAGCGCAACACGCTCACCCTTCAGGATTGCCTTCGCGCTCCCATCAAGCCGGGCTATCTCCTGGTTCCTGCTTGCTTCATCCCCGTCCTTTACAAGGGGATTAAAGGCAACTTTATCATCCAGCGCACAAAACACTTTCCTCGCAACATCAATACCAGAGATGATTCCTTCATCCCTGCAAATAATCACAGCAGAGCACGCCTCATCTCTTGGAAGAATCGCATCAGTAGTAATATCGCCACTACCTATATCTTCTGCCAGCGCGCACTTTATCAGCTCATCAACATTCATATTAACCTCTACCTGCATCACAGTCTGCCGTTTGCAATCATCATACCTTAAAAGCAATGATTAATAAAACAATTCAAACAGGCAAATATGACTCATATAGCAGATAATATGGCAAAACTTGCCGCAAAACATATAAGCTTTCCCATAGATATTGTAAATCTATAGGCGGTGAAAACACATGTACTTTCTAAGGTCCGGCAGGGATTCAGCATCCCTTCAGCTGCAAAAAAAGATAGAGAATTTTCTTTCCAAAAACAATCTGCAATATGAAAAAGGAGCAGATTTTGACAATATCCACAGGATAAACCCCCACCATATTCTCATTATCGGCAGCGACAGCCAGATATTGTCTGCCTTCAACGAGCTTGGGCCAAAACAGATACCTCTCCTCGGTATAAGCACAGGCGCAAGCGTGCTCTCAGAAGCAAACAGCGGGAACTACAAAAGCATAATCAAAAATATAGAGAAAGGAGAATATACAGTACAGGAAAGAACTCGCCTTGTAGCCCATTACAACAGCAGCACAACTCCTTTTGCACTCAACGAGATAGGCATATTCCCAAAAAGAAGCGCAGAACTTGTAAGATACACTTTAAGCATAGACAATGAGCACATCTTCAAAGACACAGCAGACGGCGTGATTGTCTCGACCCCGACAGGATCAACAGGTTATGCAGTATCTGCAGGAGGCCCCATGGTGATCGATGAGCCGGCAATATTTACCATCACACCCATATCATCAATGCACAGGTCATACCCGCCGCTTGTAGTACCAAACGCATCCACTATCAGGATATCAGGCATACAGTCAAAATCATCCGTCTGCGCGATAGTTGACGGCATGGACAGGATCACGCTTGACTGCGACTCAATCAGTATTGTAAAGTCCGGATACCCGGCACTGTTCATAATACCTAAATACACACAATCAATTGTCGACAAACTAAAAAAAAGATCACTAAAGACAAACCACGACAGGATCAAATTCATCCCGCCGAGCGCTAAATTAATATACAAAGTACTCACCTACGAAGGCGAGATGACTCAAAAAGAGATAATAAGAGAAACATACCTGCCTCCAAGAACCGTAAGATATGCCCTCGACCTCTTGTCAAAGAACAACATAATCAAAAGAAGCCCGAACCTGAACGATATCAGGCAGACTGTTTATTCTGTATGAACCCCCATCACTCCATAAAGGCAGCAGCGCATACTATGCCCCCGGCATCGTGCGCTCACCCACCCCCCAACCAGCCATCCGCACAAACCCCAAGCACTCTGTCTGTCAACTTAAATATTTTATATACAACCAAAACCAATAATTTCAGGCAAGAGTTGAAAAAATCCCAAAGATGTAGCCATGAAACGCAAAGGTGCGATCGTCATCTCAGAAGTGATGCTCTTAGCCTTTGGAATAGTGATATCATTTATATTAATGGCAACAATGGGCTCCATGATATTCAGCAGCCAGGCCAGGTCAGCAGACGAATCTGCGCTGACCTCTGTCGCAAAAGACATTGCATTCACCATTGACGATGTCGCGGCAGAAGCAGGCAGCGTCGCAACAGTTTACAAACTGCCAAAAGGTATGAAAACAGATATTGAAGTTGACTACAAGCTCCTGAAAATCAGCGTGGATAACAAAACTTACAGCGCACCCTTTCAGGCACTGACCCACACAAGGTCATACACGCTGAATACACCGCGATACATATGCTTTGTAAAAAATCAGGATGACATGCGCATCTCCCTCAGC
>JAIWAJ010000049.1:0-8816 GCA_048634435.1 Methanosarcinales archaeon | reverse complement strand
TCTGCATTTCATCATCTATTTATTTTTTTGGTGCAATATATTTGTTATGACACTTAAGCTTATTAAGAGTATTTTCAAGAAACGCCCGATTGATTCGAAGAAGGGGGATTACGGGAGGCTGCTTGTGGTCGGTGGCAGCAGGATGTATACTGGGGCGCCTGCGCTTTGTGCACTTGCTGCGCAAAATTGCGGGTGCGATCTTACTGTTGTGGCTGCTCCTGAGAGGGCTGCTGATATTGTCGCGTCTTTTTCGCCCTGTTTGATTACTGTGCCTTTGGGCGGAGATTTTTTGAAGTCTGAGCATATGGATATGCTGGTTAATTTGTCTTTGCGTTCTCGTGCAGTTGTTATCGGGCCCGGGCTTTCGCGTGAGAGTGTTGTTCTTCGGGCTGTTTGTGAGTTTATGAAGAGAGTGAAGATTCCGTGCGTGATTGATGCTGATGCTATTTGTGCTCTTGGAAAGTGTAAGTGGAAAGGGGATGGCGGGCGGTTTGTTGTTACTGCGCACAGGCATGAGTTTCTTGAGTTGACTGGTGTTGATTTGAGCAAGAAGAAGGATGTGGTGAAGGAGGTTGAGAGGGCTGCGAAAAAGCTTGGTGCTGTTATTCTTCTTAAAGGGCATGAGGATGTTATTTCTGATGGCAAGAGGACTGTTTTGAATAAGACTGGCAATCCTTATATGACGAAGGGAGGGACCGGTGATGTTCTTGCCGGAATTTGCGGGGCGCTTCTTGCGCGGGGTGCTGATGCTTTTGATGCTGCGGTTGCTTCTGCTTATATCTCGGGGGCTGCCGGGGATGCTGCTGCAAGTGTTCAGGGTGAGAGTCTGCTTGCTATTGATGTGATTGAGGAGATTGGCGGTATTGTTAATGTGAATTTGTAGGTTTTGTTTCAGGTGGGGTAGATGGATATATATGATTATAGAATTTACAGTGCAAAGAAAGGATTAGTAATTTCTAAACGATGAGATAAAGAGGAGATGGAAATTATATTCAAAGAAGGTTATGAGCGCGGTTTATTGTATCTGGTTTTTGTTATTTTTATTATAACTGAGATTTTTGATGAATTTCTAGATTATACGTTGAGAGGTCCATCTATTATTCATTCTGTATTACAACTATCGCTTTTTATAATATTATTTATTGTTGTATCTAAACTGTTCTCTATTTTTTATAAACAAAAAATAAACAGATTAATACCTGAAGAATTAATGGAAATATTAAAAATTATTAAAGAATCTGAAAGTAAAGGTGTTTTAATTAATCAAACAGATCTAAGGGCCAGATTAAAGATCACAAAACCAACCCTGAAGAAAAGATTAGGCAATCTGGTAGATTTACATTACATTAGTTTTGAAGTAAGGGGAAATCATAAATATCTTATACTTACAGAGTTGGGTGATTCTATGGTCAAGGCACTAATAAATTGAGTATCATGGGACTTGCGTCCCAAGCTTTTCAACTTCGTTGAAAATCATGACACTATCGTGTCAAGCTTTCGAAGACTATCGTCTTCAAAACAGTGCCTTGCCATATGCTTAAAAATCTGCGATTTTTATCATCCAGAAAATCGAAGATTTTCCCGGATAGATGAAGGCAATTTTGGTGATGTCTGCTCGTTTATAACTTGCCTTCACTATATCATCAGATAATTTACCTTCTTTTTACCTTATTTTTTCTAATTTTATATTCCTCATTTAAATATGCCATCTTCTATAGAATTTTAGTATTTAGGGAGATACGTATAAAAAAGGAGATATTCGGCTAAGGAGATAAAGCAAATGAAGTTAACAGATCCAACCAGAAAACTAAGAGAAGAGGAACTTATAGCGATTTCTGAAACTCAAAAAATAAGGAAGCTAACTGCAAAAGATGCCATGATTAAAGCGGTGTTTGTTTGTCAGGATGATAATCTAGGTAGAATAATAAAGAAACTAAAGAGCGAGGATACAAACGTTTGTATTGTGGTTACAAAGGACAAGAGATTTGTAGGAGAAATCAGTAATGAGGACTTGATTAAATTATTTTTGCATCAGGTAAGATATGAACCACTTACAAAGATATTGAATATTGGCTACAGAAGAGAATTTTTGTATAAAAAAGCTAAAGAATTAGTAAATAAACATAAATCTACAGTAAATTTTGATACTCCCATCAATAAGGCAATAGAGTTGGTATATAAAGAAGGTTTTCAGTATATCCCTGTTTTAGATAAAAACAAGAAAATTATAGGTGTTGTAACACCGAGCAGCATACTTAATTTATTACGAAATTATTAAATTAAATAAGTATTAAATCAAATGCAAGTGAGATAGAATGGAAGTATTTATTGAACTAAGTGCAATCTTAATTCTAGCAGTTATAATTTCAGGAATAATGTATTTTTTCAGGCAACCTCTAATAATTGGTTATATTCTGACAGGGATAATAGCAGGTCCGGTTGTTCTTAATGTTGTTCAATCTGCAGATACCCTTACAACCTTTGCTCAAATTGGAATAGCATTTCTTTTGTTCATGGTTGGATTGAACCTGAATCCCCGGATAATCCGGGATGTTGGCAAAACGTCCTTAGTTACTGGCATTTGCCAAGTCCTCTTCACGTCTCTTGTTGGATTTGTTATCGGAAAACTGTTAGGTTTTTCAAATATCATTTCGATTTATGTTGCTATTGCTGTTTCTTTTAGCAGTACAATCATAATTATGAAACTTCTGTCAGATAAGAGAGATCTTGAGACACTTTATGGAAGAATTGCTATAGGCTTTCTTATAGTACAGGATTTAATCGCTATATTCATCCTGATGCTAATATCTTCTATTAGTAGGGGAAATAACATGGCTGGACTGGCTGTTGAATCTATATTGAGCGGCATGGGTTTGCTAATAGTATTGACTATCATCAGTTTATACATTTTTCCTCCTTTAACCAGACTGGTTGCTAAATCACAAGAATTTTTGTTGCTTTTTTCTATTAGCTGGTGTTTTGCAATGGCATCTCTTTTTCACTATCTGAATTTTTCAATAGAGGCCGGAGCATTACTTGCAGGAATAACTTTATCAATGACTCCATATCATTATGAAATCAGTTCTAAAATGAAGCCTTTACGAGATTTTTTCCTTATACTATTTTTTATCCTGTTGGGTTCTCAGATGGTTTTTGCTAATATTTCTCAATATATTATCCCCTGCATTGTATTTTCATTGCTCATCCTTATAGGAAACCCTTTGATTGTGATGACTTTAATGGGACTGATGGGTTACACCAAGAGGAACAGCTTTTTAGCGGGTCTTACTGTTGCACAGATCAGCGAATTTTCTTTAATCCTGATCGCATTAGGTGTTAAAGTGGGTCACTTAACAAATGAAATTGTTTCTTTGATAACATTCATAGCTTTAATAACCATTGCAGGCTCTACATATATGATATCTTATTCAAATAAGCTGTATGGTTACCTGTCGAAATATCTCACTTTATTTGAAAGAAAAGGAAAAAAAATTGATGAACATAAGTACCATAAAGATGGTAATTATGATATAATACTTTTTGGGCATGACGAGATTGGTTTTGACATTACGACTTCATTAAAAAAAATAAAGAAGGAATTCCTTGTAATAGACTATGACCCCGAAGTTATTGTAAATCTATCCCGGCAGGGATATGATTGTAAATATGGGGATGTAAATGATACAGAACTTCTTGATGACTTGAATTTTTCAAAAGTGAAAATGGTTATTTCGACGATACCCGCGATATACACGAATCTATTGTTGATTAATAAGATAAAAGAAGCTAATAAAGAAGCCATTATTGCTGTTGTTTCTCATCAGATTGATGGTGCTTTAAAACTCTATGATGCAGGAGCAACTTACGTTATAATGCCTCATTTTTTGGGCGGATGCCATGCATCAACAATGATTGAAAGTAATCAGTTAAGCCTTAGCGGATTCCTGAAGGAAAAGGTCGCACATATTGAGAATTTGAAACTGCGAAAAGAAATGGGGCATGAACATCCAAGATATGAACATCATTAGATGTATTAGATGTGTTCAATTTTATAATATTCTATTATTGGTCAGGAACCATGCGCAGGAGAGCATAATCCATTTGGCGGATGAGTTTATCTTGTTTGTGTTTCTTGTGGATATTAGCCTTGATAAGTGTCTTTATCGCGGGCAGTACCGGCATTTTCTTAGGAGAAGAACCATTGATATTTTGTTTGTGCTGCCGCTTTTTAGGACATTAAGGATGTTTGAGGCAGTGCCGTTTTTGGGCAGGGCCCTCAAGGGTATGCATGCGATGCAGCATGTGGCGTATATTGACAGTATGTTGTTTTTTGAGCTTGGGAAAGCAGGACATATTGCGAAATATGTGAAGTATGCTTATCCTGCGGTCTTGAGGAAATAAGGTCACTTGATGTTGAAGAATTTTTTTGCGTTTTGCGTTGTGGCTTTATCGACTTCTTCTGCGTCGAGATTTTTTATCTGCGCGATTCTTGCTATTACTTTTTCGACGCTTGTCGGCTCGTTTCTTTGCCTGTTTTCGCCGAACCACGGGGCGTCTGTCTCGAGCATGATTTTGTCCAGGGGCATATCTCTGCATATTTTTTTGTGTTTTTTTGAGCGGAGGAGGATTGGCCCGAAGGAGATGTTGTAGTTGTTTTTGATGATCCTTGGAACCAGCTGGTTTGCGCCCCAGAGATGGAGAAGCACCTGCTTTGCTTCGGTTTCTTCGAGGATGTCAAGTGTGTCCTCGTGGGCGTCGCGGGAGTGGATCACTATTGGTTTTTCAAGTTCTTTTGCAAGGGCTATGAACTCTTTGAACATTTGTTTTTGTTTTTCCCTGAATTCCTGCTCTTTTGTCCAGAAATAGTCCAGCCCGATTTCGCCTACTGCTGATATGTCTTTCTGGTTATCTTTTATTTTTTGTATCAACTGCTGTTTGTTTTTAGGTTTTAGTTCTTTTATGTATTCGGGGTGGAGGCCTATGCAGATGTATATGAAGTTTGGGTGCTGTTTTTTTAGTGAGAGGGTCAGGTCGAAGTCGCGCGGGTGGGCGCATGAGGTTACTACTGCGTCCATTTTTTTTTTGCATCTTTTTATGACTTCGTCCCTGTCAGGATTGTAGTCTTTTTGCTCGAGGTGGCAGTGTACGTCTATCATAGGGTGTTTATTAGGATGTGGAGATATTTATTCTTTTTGCGGGTTACAGGGTCAGGATGTATGGTATGAGGCTCAGGATTCCCAGGAGTATGCAGAATTTCCAGAAGCGGATTTTTTGTGCGAATCTGATGAGGGCGCCTATTGTCAGGTAGCCGACTGCGAAGGATGTTGTGATTGCGATGAGTGAGTTCGTATCTATTGTGATTTTGTTCATTAGCCCCAGTCCTATTTCAGCTGCGAAGACCGCGGGTATGCTCATGAGGAAACTGAGTTTTAGCGCCTTCTTTGCGTCGTATCTACGTAATAGCAGTCCGGATGTTGTGAGGCCGGACCTTGACAGGCCGGGCATGGCTGAGAACCCCTGTAATACCCCTACAATTATGCTGTCTGCTATTGTTATTTTTTTTTCTGTGATGTTTTTTTTATGTGTCTTTTTTTGAAGGAGTCCTGTCAGGATCAGGAGGATTCCTATAAGTGCTGTTGCCTCTGTTCCGCTGAAGTTTAGCTTGTTCAGGCTGTACATGAGTATCGGGAAGCCGACTATTGCTGTTGCTGCTGTGGAGATTATCAGGAATGTTGTGGTTTTATCGATATCTGTATTGAGTTTACGTTGGTTGATGTATGCAGGTATGTTTTTTAGTATGGATATAATGTCTTTTCTGAAATAGAGGGCTGCTGCAAGGAGTGTTCCTGTGTGGAGCCAGATGGAGATGGGAATCGCTTCCTGCAGGGTATGGTTTTTTGCTATCAGGTAGAGCGAGGTCATGCCTTCGCTGCTTACCGGCAGCCATTCGAATATGCCCTGGATTATGCCGAGTATTATTGCGTCTGTTGTGTTCATTTTTTTCACTTTCCCCATTGGTTCTTTGGGTTAATCCATCCTCGAGCCCCCACCCGCCCGATTAGTGGTTAATTTTGGTTTCTTGCCTGCTCGGTTATTCAAAGAGGTCTTTTCCCTGGTTGTGGTATAGTTTGCCGAAGTTGTATACGAGGTTCCCGTTGACGAAGGTTTTTATTGGCCAGCCTTTTAAGCTCATGCCTTCGTAGGGGGACCATCCGCATTTTGTGACCTGGTCCTGCCTTGTTACTTCTTTTCTCAGGTCCATGTTGACGGCTACCAGGTCTGCGTAGTTTCCGGTTTTTATTTCTCCACGCCCTTTTAGGTTGAAGCGCCTTGCAGGGGTTGTGCAGCAGGTTTTTACGAGGGTTTCCAGTGAGAGGCGGTTGTTGTTTACTGCGTTGAGGAGCAGGGGGAGCCTCATCTCTACTCCGGGAATGCCTGCGGGGGCGGTTTTGAAGTCGTTATTTTTTTCTTCTATTGTGTGTGGGGCGTGGTCTGTTGAGATTATGTCGATGATCCCGTATTTTACGGATTCCCAGACTGAATCGAGGTCTTCTTTTGTCCTGACCGGCGGGTTCATTTTGCAGTATGCGCCCATTTTCTCAAGGTTGTCGCGGGTGAAGTACATGTATGTAGGGGTTGTGTCGCATGTGAGGTCGATGCCGGTTTGTTTTGCTTTTCTTATTCTGGTTAGTGCGAGCCTTGTTGAGATGTGCGTGAGGTGGGTTTTTGCGCCGCTTTGTTTTGCGCATGTTATTGCGTAGCTTACTGCTTTTGATTCTGCGAGGCGCGGTCTTGAGTCTGCGTGGGCGAGGTGGTCTGTTCTTTTCCTGTGGATGTTTGCTGCGTTGTCCAATGTTTTCTGGTCTTCTGCGTGGATCACGATTGGTTTTTTTGTTTTTTTGACTGCTTTGAATGCTTTTTTCTGGAGCGCAGGGTCTGTCAGCAGGAGGTCTCCTGTGGTTTTGCACATGTGGAGTTTGAAGCCGCAGACTTTTTTGGCGACTTTGTCGAGGCTGTCGAGGTTTTCATGGCCGAGGCCGAAGTAGAGGCCGTAGTTTATTATGCTCTTTTTTGCAAGCCTCTTTTTTTTAATGAGGCGCTCATAAGTTGTGACTGGAGGGCTGTTGTTTACCATGTCGAGCACTGTTGTTGTGCCGCCTTTGGCTGCGGCTCTTGAGCCTGAGTACCAGTCTTCTTTGTGTTTTTCAGAGAAGTCGCGGAAGTGGACATGGATGTCGATTGCGCCCGGGAGAATGAGGAGGCCTGTGCAGTCTATTTCGTCGCCATTCAGGTTTTTTTCTATTTTGGCTATTTTTTCGCCAGCTATTCCTATGTCTCTTTTTTTAAGTGTGTTGTCTGTGAATACTGTTGCGCCTTTTAGGATTTTCATGGGTATGTTATTGGGTTGAGAAGTATATAAAATATTTGTATTTGTGGTCTATTTCTTTTTTTGTTTGTTTTTTTTCTGTGGTTTTCTGGTTTTTTTCTTTGCTTTGTCTTCGATTTTCTTTTCTGGTTTGTTTTTGCTGTTGTATATTTGAATGAGAATAACTGCCAGTATTAGTGCGATGCCTGCGTAGTATGCGTTTGAGTTTTCGTTTGAGTTTTGAGGTTCTTCTGTTTTTGGTTGTGCTGTTTCTTGTCTGCTTTTTTTGCAGTTTTCGTCGATGGTGTATACGCAGCCTTTTGGTTCCACGCATTTTGCTGTTGTGCATTCATCTGGTGATCTGCATTGAATTGATTCATGGACACATTCGTTATTTATGCATTTGTCTTCTGTGCAGATGAGTGTATCGTCGCAGTCGCTGTCGGTGGCGCATGAAATGCATTTGTGGTTTAATATTTGTTCGTCTTGTGCGCAGTTTAGTTTTTTGCAGTATGTGTCGCAGTATTCGAAGTCGAAGCATTCTGTGTCTTTTTCGCATTTTTGCGGTTCGTTGCATTTTTTGGATGCATATGCTCTGCAGAGGGGTGTTCTTATGTGAAAAATTTCAATGTTTTCGTCGATGATCCATTTTAGTTTGTATTTTCCTTCTCCCATGTTGAAGGTTTCCAGTTTGTCCAGATAGTGGTTGTTCTTTTTTTGGCTGATTTCTATTGTGTATGCTTTCCCGGTTGTCATGCTGTATGTCATGTTTTTTTTGGGGTCAAGGTCGTATTTGCCTGTGTTTTTTGTCTCGAAGAATGCATAGAGTGTGTTGCCTTCTTTGTAGCATCTTGAGATGCTTATGGAGTATATTTCGCAGCTGAATATGAGTCCCGGGCAGGTTACTGTTTTGTGCACTTCTAGTTCTGAGTATATGTTGATGGTTATGTTGTATTCGCCTGTTTCGTTGAGTAGCACCTCTTCTGAGGTGAAGTAGCCGTCTTTCCATGTGCCGGGTATGTTGATGATTGTGTCGTCGCCTGTTTTTTTGGCGCTTACGATGGTTTCCGGCCGGCCGCTTACGTCGTTTATGTTGTCGGGGGATCTTATTTTTATTGCGCCGTTGTCGAGGCAGGTTATGTCGTATTTCGAGGGGTCTTCTGTGTAGGCTGATGCGCTGTTTAGGATGACCAGTGTGCAGAGAATGAATGTGATGATTTGTGTGTTTTTCATGGTATCATTTCCTATATTGTATGTGTACTTATATATATTTTATGGATGGCTATTTCCCAGATGAGGCTGAAGTAGTCTATGACGTAGTTGTCTTCTGTGTTTTATGATGAGATATTGCAAGGCCAGCCAGAACAGTTATCATCAGATAGAGCCAGCTTAATCCAGGAGAGCTGGAAGACAATCCTGAATCGTCATCACTCGTGATATATATTATCCG